>JAGOGG010000064.1 GCA_017996795.1 Sediminibacterium sp.
CCATTATATACTATGAGCGCTATGTAGTAATACAAGGTGGTATCAAAGAAAATCTAAACATGGGTGATCTTCTTACTGAAGAAGAATACCTTGATTTGATTGATGGTTTACCAAAAGACAACCAATACCTACCTGATGAAGATCCACAAAAATTCATCGCTAAAATGGGTGCTGAAGCAGTTCATGCCCTTTTAGAAAGAATTGATTTGGATGAATTAAGTTTTTCATTGCGTAATGCTGCAGCAACTGAAACTTCTCAACAACGTAAAGCAGATGCTCTTAAGCGTTTGAGCGTTGTAGAATCTTTCCGTGATGCAAGCACGAGAATTACCAATCGCCCTGAGTGGATGGTAATGCAATATATTCCAGTTATTCCTCCAGAATTACGCCCATTGGTTCCATTGGATGGTGGCCGATTTGCTTCTTCTGATTTGAATGATTTATATCGTCGTGTGATTATTCGTAACAACCGTTTAAAGCGTTTGTTAGAGATTAAAGCACCTGAAGTGATTTTACGTAACGAGAAGAGAATGTTGCAAGAAGCAATTGACTCTTTATTCGACAACTCTCGTAAATCTAATGCGGTTAAAGCCGAAGGTGGACGTGCGTTGAAATCATTGTCTGATGTATTAAAAGGTAAACAAGGTCGTTTCCGTCAGAACTTATTGGGTAAGCGTGTAGACTACTCTGGTCGTTCTGTAATTGTGGTAGGACCTGAATTGAAAATACATGAGTGTGGTTTGCCTAAAGACATGGCTGCTGAATTATTCAAGCCATTTGTTATTCGTAAATTAATTGAAAGAGGTATCGTTAAAACCGTTAAGTCTGCTAAAAAATTAGTAGATCGTAAAGAAGCGGTTATTTGGGATATTTTGGAGAATATTTTGAAGGGTCACCCGGTTATGTTAAACCGTGCCCCTACACTTCACCGTCTATCTATTCAGGCATTCCAGCCTAAATTAGTAGAAGGTAAAGCCATTCAACTTCACCCATTGGTTACCTCTTCTTTCAACGCCGATTTTGATGGTGACCAAATGGCCGTGCACGTTCCATTGAGCAATGCTGCTATATTGGAAGCACAGTTGTTGATGCTTTCTTCTCACAATATTTTGAACCCACAGAATGGTACGCCTATTACCCTTCCTTCTCAGGACATGGTACTTGGATTGTATTACATTACTAAGGGTAGAAAGTCTACTGAAACTGAGACCATCAAAGGTCAAGGAATGGCTTTCTATAGCATGGATGAAGTAATCATTGCTTACAACGAGAACCGTATTGATTTACATGCAAACATTAAGGTTAAAACCAATGTGCGCGAGAAAGGAGTATTGGTTAAGAAATTAATTGATACTACTGTTGGTCGTGTATTGTTTAATCAGCATGTACCTCATGAAGTTGGATTTGTAAATGCTTTATTAACTAAGAAAAGCTTAAGAGAAATCATTGGTGATATCATTAAGATTACCGATGTGCCTAAGACGGCTAAATTCTTAGATGATATTAAGACACTTGGTTTCCGTATGGCATTCCGTGGTGGATTAAGCTTTAGTGTAAACGACTTAATTGTTCCTGAAATCAGAAACCAATTATTAGACAGTGCTAAGGTAGAAGTAGAAGAAGTTTGGGAAAGCTACAATATGGGTTTAATTACCAATAATGAGCGATATAACCAAGTTATTGATATTTGGGGTAGAGTGGATATGAAAATCACCGAGTCTTTGATTCGTGAAATGACCATTGATAACCAAGGTTTCAACTCTGTATTCATGATGTTGGATTCTGGTGCTCGTGGTAGTAAAACACAGGTTAAACAGTTGGTGGGTATTCGTGGTTTGATGGCTAAACCTCGTAAGAGTGGTAGCTCTGGTTCTGAAGTAATTGAGAATCCGATTCTTTCAAACTTTAAAGGTGGATTGAACGTACTAGATTACTTTATCTCTACCCACGGTGCTCGTAAAGGTTTGGCGGATACAGCACTTAAAACGGCGGATGCGGGTTACTTAACTCGTCGTTTAGTAGACGTATCTCAGGACGTGGTTATTTCTGAAGAAGATTGTGGAACACTTCGTGGTATTGCAACCAGTGCGTTAAAAGACAACGAAGATGTTATAGAACCATTGGCAGATAGAATTGAAGGACGTACATCATTGCATAATGTGTACCATCCAATTACCGAAGAACTAATCATTTTAGCTGGTGAAGAAATTTCTTCTGATGTTGCTAAATTAATTGAGGAAGTAGGTATTGAAACCGTTGAAATTCGCTCTGTACTTACCTGCGAAAGCAAGCGTGGAGTATGTGTGAAGTGTTATGGTAAAAACTTGGCAACAGGTTACTTAGCACAGCGCGGAGATGCAGTAGGTATTATTGCTGCGCAATCTATTGGTGAACCAGGTACACAGTTGACATTGCGTACTTTCCACGTGGGTGGTGTTGCCGGATCTGCTTCAATTGAATCTACTTTACAAGCTAAGTTTGATGGTACTATCCAGTTTGATGGTTTAAGAACGGTTGATACGGTGAATAATGATGGATCTAAATCTAAAATTGTTATTGGTCGTACAGGTGAAGTAAGAATCATGGACGTGAAGAACGATCGTTTGATGATTACCAATAACGTTCCTTACGGTGCAACTTTGAATGTAAAAGATGGTGCTATCGTTAAAAAAGGAGATGTGATCTGTACATGGGATCCATTCAACAACGTAATTGTTGCGGAAACTTTAGGTAATATCAAATTCGAAAATATCTTAGATGGTATCACTTATCGCGATGAGTCTGATGAGCAAACTGGTCACCGTGAGAAAGTGGTTATTGAAACCAAAGACAAGACTAAAATCCCAACCATTATTGTAGAAGGAAAAGATATTAAGCAATACAACTTACCAGTTGGTTCACATATTGGTGTAGAAGAAGGGGACGAAGTTAAAGCAGGACAGGTATTGGTGAAGATTCCACGTATCTTAGGTAAACTAAGAGATATCACCGGAGGTCTTCCACGTGTAACTGAATTGTTTGAAGCTCGTAATCCAGGAAATCCTGCAATCGTTTGTGAAATTGATGGTGTGGTATCATTCGGTAACGTGAAGCGTGGTAATCGTGAGATTATTGTTGAGTCTCGTGACGGAATGGTGAAGAAATACTTGGTTCCATTGACTCGCCAGATTCTGGTTCAAGATGGAGACTTTGTAAAAGCGGGTACACCAATGTCTGACGGTCAAACTGCTCCTGCTGATATTTTGGCTATTAAAGGTCCATTTGCAGTTCAAGAGTATGTTGTGAATGAAATTCAGGAAGTATACCGTTTACAAGGTGTAAAAATCAATGACAAGCACGTAGAAGTAATCGTGCGTCAGATGATGAAGAAAGTAGAAATTGTAGACGCTGGAGACACTAAATTCTTAGAGGAGGACTTAGAAGATCGCTTCGACTTTATTGAAGAGAACGATAGAATCTACGATAAGAAAGTTGTAACCAATGCTGGAGAAAGCGCTAAAATGAAAGCTGGTCAAATTATCACTTTACGCGAATTAAGAGAAGAGAATTCTATCTTACGTCGTTCAGATAAGCAACTAGTAGAAGTTAGAGATGCAAAACCTGCTACAGCAAGACCAGTATTATTAGGTATTACTAAAGCATCTTTAGGTGTACAAAGCTGGATCTCTGCTGCTTCATTCCAGGAAACAACCAAAGTATTGAGTCAGGCTGCAATCCAAGGTAAAACGGATGCTATGCTTGGTCTTAAAGAAAACGTTATCACTGGTCATTTAATTCCTGCAGGTTCCGGACAAAAAGAGTTTGAGAACATGATTGTGGGAAGTAAAGAGGAATATGAAGTATTGGCCACTACCAGAGAAGCGATGAGCTTTGATGAAGAAGAATAATCATTCATTAATTAAATATTGAAAAGTAGGAAGCGTAAGCTTCCTACTTTTTTACTGAATACCCCTTTCTAATTTAAACCGACTTATTTAAGATAAACTTTACGCAAATGAAAAATTTTATAACAGGTCTAAGCCTTGCAACTGCTATTGGAGTTGCTGTTTTATTTTATTTACATTTTTCTGGTAGCAAATCTCCAGCTGCTTCAACTGGTACCACTGTTAGTGCTAGTGCAAGTGGATTTAAAATTGCTTATTTTGAATCTGATTCTATTCAAAATAATTTTGAATATTTTAAGGAAGTACGTTCTGCACTTCAAGTAAAAGATCAGTCTAATGCCAAACAACTGAATGAGTTAAAAAATGTTTTTACCAATAAATACCAAGAATTACAGCGTGTTGGTCAAAATCTTTCTCAGGCCGAATTAGCAAGTAAACAACAGGAATTGGTTCAAATGGAGCGTACTTATCAGGGTAAAGAGCAAATGATGGCGCAAGAAATGCAAGATGAAAGTTTCAAAAGACTACAAGATGTAAAGAAAAAAATTGAAGACTATTTGAAAGAATACAATAAAGACAAAGGGTATGCCTATATCTTTTCTAGTGCGCCTGAGTTTATGTATTTAAAAGACAGTGCTTTTAATATTACAGATGATTTAGTAAAGGGATTAAATAAGTTGTATCCGAAGAAGCCATAATGGTTCAATCATATTTATTATCTTCATTCCCGCCTCTTCAAAACAGGGGCGGGATTTTTTATGGCAGAAACAACAACTTCTTTTAAACCCACTTTAGGATTGCTGGATGCTACCATGTTAGTTGCAGGCAGTATGATTGGCTCCGGTATATTTATAGTAAGTGCAGATATTACCCGAAATGTAGGTAGTGCAGGTTGGTTAATTGCTGTATGGTTATTAACTGGTTTTATGACTTTAACCGCAGCATTAAGTTATGGTGAGTTAAGTGCCATGTTTCCGAAAGCTGGAGGTCAATATGTTTATTTGAAAGAATCTTACAATAAGCTCACTGGCTTTTTATATGGATGGAGTTTTTTCTCTGTGATACAAACAGGTACCATTGCTGCGGTGGGTGTAGCTTTTTGTAAATTTGCTGCCTACTTTTTTCCTTTTTTAGAAATGAATGAATCGGATGTATTGTTTTTATTAGGGCCATTCAAAATTTATCCTGCGCAGTTTGTATCGATATTTATTATTGTACTACTTACTTATATCAATACAAAAGGGGTTCAGGGTGGTAAAATGATTCAAACGGTATTTACAGTAACCAAATTACTTTCTTTGTTTGGCTTGATTGTATTTGGTTTTATTCTTGGCGCAAATGCCGAAGTATGGAATGCCAACTGGACGGATGCTTGGACAATGAAGTCGATGACTAAGGGCACTGGAGAGTTGTCTGCAGCCATTATTATGCCTGTTTTAGGTGCAGGCGCATTAGGCGCTATTGCAGCTTCTATGGTGGGCTCAATCTTTAGTAGCGATGCATGGAATAATGTCACTTTTATTGCTGGGGAAATTAAGAATCCACAGAAAAATATTGGACTAAGCTTGTTTTTAGGAACATTGATTGTTACCCTTATTTATGTTTCGGCCAACTTGATGTATTTAAGCGTACTTCCTTTAGATCAAATTGCATTTGCTCAATCTGATAGAGTTGCGGTTACTGCGTCTAATATTATTTTTGGTGGGATAGGTACCTATATTATTGCTGCAATGATTATGGTTTCTACATTCGGTTGCAATAATGGATTAATACTGGCAGGTGCAAGAGTATATTATACCATGGCACAGGATGGATTGTTCTTCAAAAAAGCAGGTCAATTAAATAAGAATGCTGTTCCAGAGTGGGCTTTATGGGCACAATGTATTGTTGCTTCTTTGTTGTGCTTAAGTGGTAGGTATGGAGATTTGTTAGACATGGTATCTTTTATTGTAGTGATATTTTATGTGTTAACCATAGCAGGGATTTTTATCCTGAGAAAAACTAGACCAGAAATACCAAGACCATATAAGGCATTTGGTTATCCAATTTTGCCTGCCATTTATATGTTGATGGGAATTAGTTTTTGTGTGTTATTAATCATTTACAAACCTCAATTTACTTGGCCAGGATTAATAATCACTTTACTCGGTATACCTTTGTATTATATTGCTGTTCGTAATGCAAAAAAATAGCAGATGAATTTTGATCAGTTGTTTGCAAGTTTCAAAAACACCCAAGTCTTAATTGTTGGGGATGTGATGCTAGATACCTATTGGTGGGGAAATGTAGACCGAATTTCGCCAGAAGCACCCGTTCCTGTGGTTGCTTTAAATCGAAAAGAATATAGGGTAGGCGGAGCCGCCAATGTTGCATTAAATACTGCTTCATTAGGCGCCAATACCGCAATCATTTCCATCATTGGGGAAGATGAAGACGGTAACCAATTGCTTCAGTTGATGGAGCAGAAAGGAATCAATACTTCAAATATTATTCGTTCTACTGATCGTATCACTACCAACAAAATGCGCATCATGGGAAGGAATCAGCAAATGATGAGGCTGGATGCAGAAATGGTCAATGATATTGATTCATCTTTAGAAAATCAATTACTACAATCAGTTGAGCATTTTATAGATCAACAAAAACCTGCTATTCTCATTTTTGAAGACTACAACAAAGGGGTACTTACGCAAAAGGTGATTGAAGGTATCACTCAACTTTGTAAACAACATCAAATATTTACTGCCGTTGACCCAAAGAAGAAAAACTTTCTAGCCTATAAAGATGTGACTTTGTTTAAACCCAATTTAAAAGAAGTGAAAGAGGGTTTGAATATCAATATTGACTACACCAATCTTGATAGAATGCAACATATACATCAGGTCTTGAAAGAAGTATTAGGGCATTCCATTTCATTAATTACGCTTTCTGAAAAAGGTGTCTTTTATCAACAAGAAAATAATGCTTTGATTATTCCAACGCATATTAGAAATATAGCCGATGTAAGTGGAGCAGGAGATACTGTTATTGCGGTAGCATCCTTGGTTTATGCGGCAACCCAAAATATTCATTTAGCTGCTGAGATGGCCAATATTGCAGGCGGTTTGGTTTGTGAAGAAGTAGGAACTGTTGCAATTAATCAACAACAATTTTTGGTAGAATGTAAAGCACTTTTAGGAAAAAATAATTAGTCACTGTTGTTGGTTTATCTTTCTGTTTAATTTGAATTCGTGATTTGCTATCAAATACGAGTGAATCTTTGATTCTTTCTAATATTGGCAGCTATAATTTAGAATCTTTTTGCCTCCATAATTTTTACTTTCGTGTCTAAATTGATTACAATGTCGAATTTTACAATAGTTGTACATGGTGGTGCAGGTACCATTTTAAAAGAAGATATGACGCCTTCTTTGGAACTGGCTTATTCAGAAGTGTTGCAAGAAGCATTGGATAAAAGTTACTTGGTTTTAGAAAAAGGTGGAACCGCAGTTAATGCGGTGAAGGCTGCGCTCATTGTTTTAGAAGATAATGTGCTATTCAATGCAGGGAAGGGTTCTGTATTCACCAAAAAAGGAGTGCAGGAAATGGATGCAGCCATTATGGATGGATCTAATTTAGCAGCAGGTGCTGTATGTGGTGTGAGGAATGTGCGTAATCCTATAGAGCTGGCTACAGAGGTAATGTTACATAGTAATCATGTTTTTTTAAGTGGGAAAGGCGCCAATGATTTTGCTATCAAACAGGGAGTGAAATTAGAACCCGATGAATATTTTTTCTCTCAGTTCAGGTATGATCAATGGAAAGCAATTCGAGATTCAGATAATTACTCTTTAGACCATACCAATCACCAATTGGAGGAACTAATGCGAGATAAAAAATTTGGAACAATTGGTGCAGTAGCGCTTGATGGGATGGGTAATATTGCAGCTGCAACTTCAACTGGTGGTATGACCAATAAAAAATATGGTAGAATAGGGGATAGCCCTTTAATCGGTGCAGGAACTTACGCAAACAATAAAACTTGTGCGATTAGTTGTACGGGCCATGGAGAAATGTTTATTAGATCTGTAGCCTCTTATGATGTAAGCTGTTTAATGGAATACAAAGGATGTACTTTAGAAGAAGCAATGAATATAGTTGTACACGATAAGTTGATGTCTATACAAGGAGAGGGAGGAATGATTGGAGTTGATGCCAAGGGTAATACCGCAATGGTATTTAATAGTGCTGGAATGTATCGTGGAGTAAAAACCAGTAATGGAGTGAATATGGTAGCAATTTATAAATAACTTGCAACCGTGCAAAAAATAGCAATCATTACAGCAGGGGGCTCTGGTTCAAGAATGGGTAGTCCTATTCCCAAACAGTTCTTACTATTGAATCAAAAGCCCTTGCTATGGTATACCATATCTGC
Source organism: Sediminibacterium sp. (assembly GCA_017996795.1). Classification (GTDB taxonomy): domain Bacteria; phylum Bacteroidota; class Bacteroidia; order Chitinophagales; family Chitinophagaceae; genus Sediminibacterium. The sequence goes on from JAGOGG010000064.1 coordinate 8,299, forward strand.
TTTTCTAGAGGCTTTTCGAGATATATCAATCATTTTGGTGCTGCCTCAAGACTATATGACTGCAGGAGCGGAATTGGTAAATGAATTGCAAATTACCAATCAAACTACTCTAGTAGTGGGTGGTTCAACCCGATATCATTCTGTTCAAAATGGTATCCAACAAATTAAGAATCACTCCGTTGTTTTTGTACATGATGGTGTAAGATGCTTGGTTACGCCAAATTTAATCAAACGATGCTTTGAACAAACCATTGAAAAAGGATCAGCAATACCTGCGGTTACTTGTACCGATAGTGTACGCATATTAAACAACGATTCTTATAAAGCTATTAATAGAGACCAAGTAAAAATCATACAGACACCTCAGACCTTTTTATCCTCTATTTTAATACCTGCTTTTAATCAACCCTATCAAGAATTTTTTACAGACGAAGCTACTGTTGTTGAATCTTTAGGACAGGCTGTTCATTTAATTGAAGGAGAATACAGCAATCTAAAAGTAACCAGGCCAGCTGATCTCTTGTTGGCAAATGCAATTTTAGAAGAGCGGATTAAATGAGCTTAAGGAATCAGTGAAAGCGGGAAGGGTAACTTATTATAGTGCCATAGATAATAGACTTCTTCGTAGCATCCGAATCCTTCATAGAAATGCTTAATTCCAGGAATAGAAGATCCTTCAAAATCAAGGATTAAATCTTTTTGGGAAAACTCTTGAATCACTTGATGAAATAATAAGTGATTGGCTTTTTCCATTTTACCCATTTCGCTTGTTGCATTCATAATATTATAAATGCGTTTTTCATCTTTTAAAAAAAGCGCAGACGACAACAAGTCGCCCTGCTCATTTATTACTGCTCTTGTAAAACAATTTTCGTTGAACTTTAAAATTGTATTACAGTATTCTTTTAATCTTTGATAATTTGAAGCGGCTATATGTGGTGTTTTGGGGCCATTAATCAATTGATAAAATGATATTGCTTTTTCAATCGGGATGATTTCTGTAAAAATCAATCCTTTGTTGGCTGCTTTTTGTGCATTTTGTAAATGATCTTTTCTGAACAACAATTTAATTTCATTAAATGGGCGCTGTAAATTCAATAGTAAGTTGGGCTTAGGAGATGCTTGAATAATTTTTGCAGTTAATCCATTACCAGCGTTTAGCAAAATACTTCCATACCTATAGGTAGAGTAAATTCTTTTAATAATCCTTTCAGTATGCGCGTTTATCGGAGCTCCAATCAATCCTAATTGTTGAGTAAAAGCAGGTGTATATGCATATTTGATGCCCGCTTTGGTTCTCCAAGGAATGGGCATAATTGTTTCATAGTCGTTAATGATTAAGCCATCCCAATGGTCCGAAACAAAGTCTAAATAATTGCTTTGTGCATAGATTAATCCATTGCAAGATTCTGAAACCAATTGGTCCCATTTAACTAAATCAATTTGCTTGGACGGTATTATTTCAAGTTTATATTTCAATGAAGCTTATTTTCCTTTTCCCGAAAGTATAATTCTAAGCGTGTGCATCAATATTTTAAAGTCGAGTAAGATGGAGGCGTTTTCTACATAAATTAAATCGTATTGCATTCGGTCCAACATTTCCTCTATGGTGGATGCATACCCAAATTGCACCATTCCCCAAGAAGTTAATCCTGGTTTTGCTTTTAGCAAATACCGGTAATAAGGTGATTTTTTCAATAGTAAATCAATATAGGTTTTTCTTTCTGGCCTCGGTCCAACTAAACTCATGTCTCCTTTAAGTATATTCCATAATTGAGGTAATTCATCCAGTCTCCATTTCCGCATGAATTTTCCCCAGGGCGTAATTCTTGGATCAAGATCGCTAGATAATGCAGGTCCATCTTCTTCCGCATTGTCATACATGCTTCTGAACTTATAGATAATAAATGGCTCGCCTCTAAAACCAATTCGTTCTTGTTTGTAAATGGCTCCACCTTTGGTGCCTAAAGCTGTTCTTAAAGCTAAATACAACATCAATGGGCTGAGTAAAACTAATCCCAATACTGCGGCAACTAGATCCATTAAACGTTTGATATGTTGCTCTTCAGGCGACATTGCAGCGGTTTGAATATCCATTAACATGGCTCCCAATACATTACTTGTTTTTACAGACCCTGCTAGTATATCAATGGTATCAGGAACCATTTTTATATCAATCTCTTTTT
>JAGOGG010000065.1 GCA_017996795.1 Sediminibacterium sp.
AAATAAATATATTTATAATATTCTAGCTGGATACACTTTTAAAGCCTGTGCCAAACAATCCATTGCGCTTTCTATATCATTGATATTTAATACATAAGCTAACCTTACCTCTTTCTTGCCTAGGCCTGGAGTACCATAAAATCCAGTAGCTGGTGCCAACATCACCGTTTGTCCTTCATGGCTAAATTCTTCTAATAGCCACTGACAAAAAATATCTGAATCATCAATTGGTAATTGAGCCATTGCATAAAATGCGCCTCCTGGGTTAGGGCAAAATACCCCATCCATCTCGTTTAAGCGCTTTACAATTAAGTCTCTTCTTTTTTTGTATTCTGCCTTTGTGGTGTCAAAATAATCCGCAGGTAAATCAATGGCTGCTTCTCCTGCTATTTGTGCAAAACTAGGTGGGCTTAATCGAGCCTGTGCAAATTTCATCACAGCATCTAATACTTGTTGATTTTTGGTAACAAGGGCGCCAATTCTTCCTCCACATGCACTGTATCTTTTACTAATGGTGTCCATGATAATTACATGTTCATCTACTCCTGTTAAATGCATTGCACTTACTTGTTCGCCCTCATAACAAAACTCTCTATAGGCCTCATCTGAGAATAAATACAAATTGTATTTTAAAATCAATTCTTTCAATTGTTCCATTTCGGCTTTGCTGTATAAATAGCCTGTAGGATTATTAGGGTTGCAAATCACAATTGCTTTTGTTTTAGCAGTAATCTTTGCTTCCAAATCTGCAATTGGCGGTAGGGCAAATCCATTGGCAATTGCCGAAGTAACTGGCACAACATGAACTCCTGCTGCTACCGCAAATCCATTATAATTGGCATAAAATGGTTCTGGAATAATCACTTCATCGCCTGCATCTAAACAAGCCATAAAACCAAATTGTATGGCTTCACTGCCACCTGTGGTGATAATGATTTGTTGATGGTTCACATGAATACCAACGGATGCATAATAGTCAACTAGTTTCTTTCTATAACTTTCATTGCCTGCACTATGACTGTATTCTAGCACTTTGAAATCACTGTTTCTTACTGCATCCAATACCATTTTAGGCGTTTCAATATCAGGTTGGCCAATATTTAAATGGTATACTTTGGTACCTCGTTTTTTTGCAGCTTCTGCAAAGGGAACCAGTTTTCTTATGGGTGAAGAAGGCATAGAATTGCCTCTGTTACTAATGGTTAACATAGCTATAATTAAAATATGGACAGAATAAAGAAGCCTAATTTTTTACTTCTACTACTTCTCCTTCAATGGTTAAAATATAAGGTTGATTGGAGTGCGCAAACTTAACGTCTACACGCTTTTTAAACACACCCACTGCTTCTGCATTGTAAGTTACTTTAAGGGTACTGGTTTTACCTTTTGCGGTAGGGGCTTGGTCGTAAACGGGTTTAGTACAACCGCATTCTGCATTTGCGAATTCAATTACAACAGGCTTTGCAGCATTATTGGTGTAAGTAAATACAAAAGTGGCAGGTACCCCTTTTTTAATTTTACCAAATTGATGGGTCGTCTTATTAAACTTGATATCGTTTTGAGCAAATGCAGTTAAACCTGCAAATAAAAAAAGAGATAAAAAAATTGATTTCATATATGTTTGTTTTCTTAAGTAAGTACAATAATTATTGAACGCCTTCCCCTGTAAAGCTGGTCTGTTTTACCAAGCCACCTGATATCATAATATCTGTAAAACGGGTAAACTTACCCAATACAGATCCATTAAATTGAATTTTAATTTTCACTGTTTCGCCTGGCTTAAATACTTGGTTGGGGGTAAAGTCGGGGGTGGTGCAGCCACAACCAGCTCTTACACCTTCTAGTTTCAATGGCTCTTTGCTGGTATTGGTTACTTCTACCCAATATTCTACGGGTTTACCAAATACTACTTTACCCATATCATACTTTTCATTCTTAATGGATACTCTTTCTCCTTTATCCTGTGCAATAGTGCCCAAGGAAATACTTAAGAATGCAATTATTGCTACCCAAAATTTCATCTGAATAAATTTAGAACGTAAAAGTACTAAAATTGATTGCTTAAAGTTTATCTTAACAGTTATTAACCAGTTAATTTCTAATTAAACTAATTATTGTTAGTCTATTCCATTCCTAATCCTATTTTTGTTTTATGGAATCAACCGCCTCATTACAATACAAAGACGATATGTTGTCTTTTGAAGGTTTTAGAAAGACAATTCTAGAGGATTACAAAACTGCTGTAATCAGCAGAGAAGTAAGCCTTTTGGGCCGAAGAGAAGTGCTTACCGGAAAAGCCAAATTTGGCATTTTTGGGGATGGTAAAGAAGTTGCTCAATTGGCAATGGCAAAATTTTTTCAGCCAGGCGATTTTAGAAGCGGCTATTACCGTGACCAAACATTCATGTTTGCAGCTGGACTTTCTAGTGTGGAACAATATTTTGCACAGCTGTATGCCGATCCTGATGTAAAGAATGATCCATTTAGTGCAGGAAGGCAAATGAATGCCCATTTTGCCACTAAATTGGTAGATGATAATGGAAATTGGTTAGACTTGGCCAATAGAAAAAATATTTCGGCTGATATGGCCCCGACTGCATCCCAAATGCCTAGGGCTTTAGGTCTTGCTTATGCATCAAGATGTTTTAGACAAAGCAACCACTTAAGAGAATTAGATCATTTAAGTCATAACGGAAACGAAGTATGTTTTTGTACCATTGGTGATGCAAGTACCAGCGAAGGACATTTCTGGGAAACAATGAATGCTGCAGGCGTTCTACAAGTACCATTGGCTGTTTTTGTTTGGGATGATGGATATGGTATTTCAGTACCTAAAAACTTTCAAACGACCAAAGGGTCTATCTCAGATGCCTTAAAAGGGTTGGAGAAAATGGAAGATACCAATGGTATCAGAATCTACAAATTGAAAGCATGGGATTATGCAGGTCTTTGTCAGGCTTTTGAAGAAGGTATACAAAGAATTAGAGATACACATGTTCCTGTTTTATTTCATGTAGAAGAAGTAACTCAACCACAAGGTCATTCTACCAGTGGCAGTCACGAGCGCTATAAAACACCAGAACGTTTGGCTTGGGAAAAAGAATGGGATTGTATTAAAAAAATGAAAGAGTGGATGCTCGAAAATCAACTGAGCACCGAAGAAGAAATTGCTGATATAGATGCCGCTGCAAAAGAGCACGTAAGAGAAAGCAGATTACGCGCATGGGAAAAATACATTAATCCAATTAAGGAACAAGCCGACAATGCTGCCACTTTATTAAAAGAGTTGGTGGTAAACGATATTGATAAATACAATCGTTTGCAAAAAATGGCCAACGATTTATCACAAAACAAAGAGCCATTAAGAAGAGATGTTTTAAGAACATTGTCTTTAGCCATTGAGTTGGCTCCTAATTCTCCTTCTACGCAAGATGTACAATTCTATTACCAAGAGTTGTTAAGCCTAAATAAAGAATTATATAATTCTCACTTATACAATCAAACTGCAAAAAGTGCATTAAAAATCCAGGAAATTAAACCATTGATTTCTTTTGATGCACCATTGGTAAACGGTTTTGAAGTATTGAATAAATATTTTGATGCATTGTTTACTCAGAACCACAAAGTATATGCATTTGGAGAAGATGTAGGGTATATTGGCGATGTAAATCAAGGTTTTGCTGGGCTACAAGAAAAGCATGGTCGAGATCGAATTTTCGATACAGGAATACGTGAACTCACTATCATGGGACAAGCCGTGGGTATGGCTTTGAGAGGATTAAGACCCATTGCTGAAATTCAATATTTAGATTATTTATTGTATGGTTTACAAGTGTTAAGTGACGATGTGGCTACCACCCATTTTAGAACAAAAGGTCAACAATGTTGTCCGGTAATTATTAGAACAAGAGGGCATCGATTAGAAGGTATTTGGCATAGCGGTTCTCCTTTAGGAATGATCATTAATGCGTTAAGGGGAATGTATGTTTGTGTGCCAAGAAATATGGTACAAGCTGTAGGAATGTACAACACCCTTTTATCTTCAAATGATCCTGCTTTAGTAATTGAGTGTTTAAATGGATATCGATTAAAAGAAAAAATGCCTGCTAATTTATTGGAGTACACGGTTCCTTTGGGTATTCCTGAAGTAGTAACTGCGGGTGATGATTTAACCATTGTTTCTTACGGCTCTACTTTAAGAATTATACAGGATGCGGTAGAACGCTTGACCAACGAGGGCATTCATTGCGAAGTCATAGATGTACAAACTTTATTGCCATTCGATATTAATCATATGATTTTGGATTCTTTAAAGAAAACCAATCGAATATTATTTGTAGATGAAGACGTGCCCGGTGGTGCGGCTGCATATATGTACAATCAAGTAATTGAAGGTCAACAAGCATTTCAGTGGTTGGATGTAAGCCCTAGAACACTCACAGCTCAAGCGCATAGGCCGAGTTATGGCAGTGATGGAGATTATTTTAGTAAACCCAATGCCGAAGACATCATTCGAGTGGTACAAGAAATGATGAGCGAATAAATAATTAAAATGGAATGGGCGTTGAAATTAGTTATAAAATAACGCTTTAAGATCGGGGCTTGGAATGGCACAGGTCTCTTTTTTCCCGAACCATTTGTATCGATTATTGGCTATCAATTGATAGACCGCATTGCGAATAAATGGGGGTATAATAATAAATGCATACAGCATAGGCCATGCACCTGATAGCTGTTTGGCAACTTTTAATGCACCTGTTGAGTGAGTATAAATTTGATTGTCTTCTAAAAGTATAAAAGAATTCAGTGAGTCTGGTGGTAAATGAAACTGCTTTAATACTTGTTGGCCATAATCCCCCTGAATAGAAGCAAAACGAAATTGCTTTTTCGGATCATGTTTAATTACAAATTGTACACTACTATTGCATAAATTACAAACCCCGTCAAATAAAATAACGGGGTTGGTATTGGAGGTGATTTCCATTTGATAAAGTTCAATGAATTATCCCATATTATGGAAAACTTTGTTGACGTCTTCGTCCTGTTCTAATCTTTCAATTAGTTTAGAAACGTCTTCGGCTTGTTCATCCGTTACAGGAACAGTATTTGTAGGAATCCACTCTAATTCTGCACTGATAGGGGTGATATTTTTATCTTCTAACACTTTTTGCAATTTGCCAAAATCGGCAAATGCGCAACGCAAAACAATGATGGGGTTGCCATTGTCGTCTTCACTTTCTCCTAATTCTTCTAGACCATGGTCAATAAAATCTAATTCCATTTCTTCTAAATCCTGGCCTTCGGCTTTTAACTTAAATACCCCCATTTTTTTAAATTGGAAACTTACACTTCCATTAGTTCCCATGGCACCATGACCTTTATTGAAATGACTTTTTACATTGGCCACTGTACGAACATGATTATCAGTTGCAGTTTCTACCAATAAAGCCACGCCATGCGGTGCATATCCTTCGTACAAAATTTCTTCATAGTTGCTGGTGTCTTTGCCCATTGCACGCTTAATAGCTGCTTCTACACGATCCTTGGGCATACCCACGCTCTTGGCATTTTGAAAGCACCTTCTTAACGCTGGATTGGTAGCCACATCGGGCCCAGATGCTTTTACAGCAATCACGATTTCTTTACCTATTCGGGTAAAATTCTTTGCCATTTTATCCCAACGGGCAAACATACTTGCTTTACGTACTTCAAAAATCCTTCCCATAGTAAATGTTTTCGGATGGCAAAATTAGTGAAAAAAAAGCCCCGATTTGCATCGGGGCTTTGATATAAATAAGTTCCATTATTTAGTGCTTCTCAAAATCAGAAGCTTTTGGTATAATATCACTTGGGTTTTGAAGTTTACTTCTTTTCTTGCTATAAACGAAGTATACGATTAATCCCAATGCCATCCAACCAAATGCTACTTTTAAAGTAGTGGCATCTAACACAAAAATCATTGAAGTACAAACAATTACTCCTAAAGAAGATACCAATGGAACCATTGGCGTTTTAAAAGGACGTTCTAATTCAGGCGATTTCACTCTTAATACCCAAACACCAATACTTACTAATACAAAAGCAAATAAGGTACCAAAGGAAGTTAAATCTCCAGCCACATGTCCTGGAACAAATGCAGCAAATAATCCTACAAAAACAAACAAGATAATATTTGCTTTGTACGGAGTACGGAATTTAGGATGTAATTCACCAAATGCTTTTGGTATTAATCCGTCGTTACTCATTGAATAGAAAATACGGCTCTGCCCCATTAACATCACCAAAATAACTGAAGAAAAACCTGCTAAAATTGCAATGGTTACTGCTTGTGCTAACCAACCATAGCCAGTCATATAAGCGGAAATAGCATACGCTACCGAAGCTTCACGACCTTTTTCTGGGTCAACGAATTCTTTCCAGTTAGCTACCCCTGTTAAAACGTGTCCAAATAAAATATATAAAATGGTACATACTACTAATGAACCCAATATACCAATTGGCATATCTCTTTTAGGATTCTTTGCTTCCTGTGCTGCAGTTGATACCGCATCAAATCCAATGAATGCAAAAAACACTACAGCAGCACCACCAAGTACACCACCCCATCCATGTTTATTGAAAGGAGAGTAATCTGCAATTACTTTTCCCGCACTGTCTACCACCGCAGCAGTACCCTCTGGAATTAAATAAGGAGTATGGTTTTCAGGCTTAATAAACTGCCAACCAATTCCAATAAATAACAAAACAATACCTACTTTAATAAATACGATTACCGCATTTACAATAGCAGATTCTTGTGTCCCCTTTATCAATAATAAAGTGATCAGAAATAATATCAATAATGCTGGCGCATTAATCATCCCCTGGTGTAATACTCCCGCTGAATCGGTAAAACTTTCAAAGGGGGAATGACACCATTCATATGGTATGGACCCGCCAAATAATTTGTTCAGGTATTCACTCCATGCAATGGATACTGTTGCAGCACCTAAAGCATATTCCATGATTAATGCCCATCCAATAATCCAAGCAACCAATTCTCCTAATGTAACATAAGAGTAAGCATACGCACTACCTGCAATTGGAATCATTGCTGCAAACTCTGCATAACATAGACCAGCAAAAGCACAACCAATAGCGGCAATAATAAATGAAATGGTAACAGCCGGTCCTGCAGATTGTCCGGCAGCAGCAGCAGTTCTAACAAACAAACCGGCACCAATAATGGCTCCGATACCTAATGCAATTAAATTTCCGGCACCAAGTGTTCTTTGTAAACCATTGGTAGAATCCTCTGCATTGGCCAGCATCGCTGTAAGCGATTTCTTTCTGAATAAACTCATAGTTTTATTAATTGGGTTCTGGTTTTAAATTATCTGGCAAAATAGGTATTATATTCAATTTACGGCTATATTGCCAACTCAAATTTTGCCGGATGAAGAATAAACTGACTATTTATATCCTGATTGCCATGGTATTGGGAATTATTACAGGATATATTGTACACGAAAATGCCGCTCCGGAAACGATCAGTGGTTTTTCTAAAAACATCAAACTCCTTGGAACGATATTTATTAGATTAGTAAAAACCATTATAGCTCCATTGGTATTTAGTACACTAGTGGTAGGTATAGCAAAGCTGGGTGATCTTAAAACAGTAGGTAGAGTAGGAGGTAAAGCCATGTTATGGTTTGTTACCGCTTCTTTGGTAAGCTTATTAGTGGGAATGGTATTGGTTAATTATTTTCAACCAGGGTCATATATAGATTTATCGCAAGCAGATAATGCAGGGTTAAAAGACTTAATGGGTAAAACGTCTGAGTTTTCTTTGCAAAAATTTATTGAGCATGTAGTGCCGTCTAGCATTTTTGAAGCAATGGCGACCAATGAGATTCTTCAAATTGTTGTATTCTCTATATTGTTTGGAGTGGCTGCCGCAAACCTAGGACCTTATTCAAAACCTGTTATTAATGCCCTTGATGTTGTTGCGCATATAATTTTAAAAATTGTTGGTTATGTAATGAATTTTGCTCCCTTTGGTGTGTTTGGTACACTTGCTGCAGTTGTTGCAGATAAGGGGTTGAGCATTTTTAGTTTTTACTTTATTTACTTTGGCTATTTTGTTTTAGGTATTGCTGTGTTATGGGTGCTTTTATGTACTGTTGGGTACCTTATTTTAGGTAAGCGAATGAAAGGCTTACTGAAAGCGATTGCCAATCCATTATTAGTTGCATTTAGCACCACGAGTAGTGAAGCCGTATTTCCGAAATTAACAGAAGAGTTAGAAAGATTTGGTTGTAAAAAAAGCATTGTGTCTTTTATTTTACCGCTGGGCTATTCCTTTAATTTAGATGGAAGCATGATGTATATGACTTTTGCCAGCTTAGCCATTGCTCAAGCTTACGGAATTCATATGCCCATTGGCGAACAGATTACCATGTTATTGGTACTAATGTTAACCAGTAAAGGGATTGCTGGTGTTCCAAGAGCATCATTAATCATTGTATTGGCTACCTGTGCTATGTTTAAAATTCCACCAGAAGGGGTTGCATTGATTTTGCCAATTGATCACTTTTGCGATATGTTTAGAACTGGAACCAATGTATTAGGCAATGCTTTGGCAACTACAGTGGTAAGTAAATGGGAAGGAGAATTACAAGAGGAAGGTGCAGTTGAACTGCAATCATAAACAGAAATAATGTAGTGTTATGTTGATGCAAATTTTATTAGAGTTTCATTGGACCAATTTATTACAGCCTCAGTTTTATATTGAGCATGGTGGGTTGTGGTTAATCTTATTTGTGGTTTTTGCAGAAACCGGATTGTTTGCTGGATTCTTTTTGCCAGGAGATAGTTTGTTGTTTGTAGCGGGTATTTACAGCACCAATTTAGCCAATGAATTTATACCAACCGGTAATGAAGTATTTGATTTATTGTTGATCATGATGCTTATTTCAGTAGCTGGTATTATTGGAAATACAACTGGATATTGGTTTGGGCGAAAAGTGGGTCCTGCCATGTACCAATGGAAAGAAAATATGTTTTTTAAACAGCGCTATTTACAACAAGCACATGAGTTTTATGAAAAGCATGGGGGTGGTGCAATTATTGTTGCACGTTTCATTCCAATTGTAAGAACTTTTGCTCCTATTGTTGCCGGAATTGTGCAAATGGATCAAAAGAAATTCAGCTTCTTTAATGTAGTAGGTTGTGTGGCTTGGGTAGGTAGTATGCTTTTTGCTGGACATTTTTTACAAAAATGGATATTGGCACATTTTGGGTTTGATTTAAAAGACCATTTAGAAATTATTGTTCTAGGAATAGTAGCAGTTACTACTGCGCCGGTTATCATGAAATTGGTATTTAATAAAAAGAAGTAATCAACATGACGGCTAAAAAATATGGTATATTTTCTCTTCCTGTAATTGTTGCAGCCCTCGGTTATTTTGTAGACATCTACGATTTATTACTCTTTACCATTGTACGCGAACCCAGTTTAGCCGGTATTGGTGTTCCATTATCAGATAGTGTTCAAGTGATTGCGGCAAGTACTAAAATTATTAACTGGCAAATGGTAGGCTTATTAATCGGTGGTGTATTATGGGGTACCATTGGAGATAAAAAAGGAAGACTAAGTGTGCTGTTTGGATCGATTGCTTTGTACTCTGTAGCAAATTTTGCAACAGGCTTTGTGCAAACAGTAGATCAATACGCATGGGCCAGATTCATTGCAGGTATTGGTTTAGCTGGTGAACTAGGTGCTGGTATTACCTTGGTAAGTGAGTTATTGCCAAAAGAAAAAAGAGGGGTAGGTACATCATTGGTTGCAGGGATTGGGTTGTTTGGAGCAGTATTTGCCTATTTTGTTTATAAGCTCACCAACGATTGGAGGCTTTGTTATATGATTGGTGGAGGATTAGGCATTGGCTTATTGTTATTACGTATTTCTGTAACGGAGAGTGGCATGTTCCATAGTTTAAAAGAACAAGTAGGCATACAAAAAGGAAATTTTTTCATGTTCTTTAATAATGGAAAGCGTTTCAAAAAATATTTATTGGCCATTTTAATTGGATTGCCTACTTGGTATGTAATAGGTATTTTAGTTAACCTGAGTAATCGTTTTGCAGGCGCCCTATATGGAGAAAATAAGATTGAAAGTGGAAGGGCCATCATGTTCGCATATGTGGGTATTGCCATTGGAGATATTTTAATTGGATTGCTAAGTCAATATTTCAAAAGCAGAAAAAAAGCATTGCTTTCTTTTTATTTACTCTGCATGGTTTGCTTAGTTTTTTTCTACAGCAGCTTTAATAACAGCGAT
>JAGOGG010000066.1 GCA_017996795.1 Sediminibacterium sp.
AAGAAGATTTTGTACGAACCACTAAAAAAAATATTTCGGGAAAGGACAGCATATTACCTTTATTGTTGATTAAAACCAGCCAAATGAAGTTTCCATCTCCAGTATCCGTTTCTTGGATGTCTACTTTTATTAATGCTACTACTGCAGGAAATACCAATGCTTCCATTTTAGGAATCAATGAAATTCATAAAGTGGAACAAGGTGATTTGGTATTTGTTGATCATCCAAAATATTACGATACTTGTTTAAATAGTGCTGCAGATTTTATTATTATCAATACAGCCGAAGTAACAATACCCGATGGAAAAACTATTTTTATTGTTGCCGATCCCTTTGAAGCTTATTTAAAAATTGTACAACATTTTAGTCCTTTTGTTATAGCAACAGATGCAATTGATTCCAGTTTACAATTAGGAGACAATTCCATTATCATGCCTAATGTTTTCATCGGAAAAAATGTAGTGATTGGAAATAATACCATCATTCATCCCAATGTTACTATTCATGCAAATACAAAAATTGGCAATAATGTTATTATACAATCTGGTTCAGTAATTGGTGGGGATGCTTTTTATTATAATACCAAAAAAAATAGACCTGTTTGGTATAAAAAAATGTTGAGTTGTGGCAATGTAGTAATTGAAGATGATGTAGAAATTGGAACAGGTTGTATGATTGATCGGGGGGTTACTGCAGAAACAAGAATTGGCTTGGGAACTAAAATTGACAATATGGTTCATATTGGTCATGATGTGACTGTTGGAAAAAATTGTTTGTTTGCTGCTCAGGTAGGAATTGCAGGTGGAACCATTATTGAAGATGGTGTTACGCTTTGGGGTCAGGTAGGTGTAAGTAAAACTTTAACCATTGGTGCGAATGCAGTAGTGTTAGCACAAAGTGGGGTGCCCTCTTCTTTAGCAGGTGGTAAAACTTATTTTGGCTACCCTGCTGAAGACGCTTCTATAAAAAGAAGAGAACTGGTTTGGATCAAGCGCATTCCTGAATTGTGGAAGAAAGTTATGGAATCATAATTGGTACTTCTGCTTCAGCTCTCCACAAATTCGATGAATTGATTCAGGTAATGGTGCGTAGCTAAAGTTGGGGAATTGGTTTAAAAACTTTGAATTGTCAAAGTTTACTTTAGCCCTCGCAGTTTTAGATGTTTCCTTTGTTAATAATGGGTCTTTTCCGCTGAAAAAGGCTTTGATGGCTTCTAAACGCCAAACAATCGCCGCAAGTAAAGGGGTTACTTTTTTATGCGGAGGCTTTTTATCAAAGGCGGCTGCAATCAACCCAAATATATCTTTGTAATTGGCATTGTGTCCACTCAAAATAAATCGCTCACCATTAATGGAACTATTCATTAATAATACCATTGCGCTTACTACATCTTTCACATCTACAAAACCGCTCATGCCTTCGGTATACCAAGGGAACTCGTTGTAAGCAGATTTAAAAATACCCGATGATCCATTTTCCCAATCTCCATTTCCTAAAATAATAACCGGATTTACTACTACTACCGAGAGCCCTTCACTCATTCCTCGCCAAACTTCCATTTCTGATAAGTATTTGGTTTTTCCATATTCACTGTTACTGGTTTCTGGCGTCCAGTTCATGGTCTCATTAATGGGTTTGTCTTCTCTAATTCTTCCTAATGCCGCAACGGAACTCACAAAGAGCAATCTTTTCACGCCTCTATTAATACAGGCATTGACTACGTTGGCTGTTCCTTCAATATTGGTATGCTGCATTGCACCTTTTTTTGAAGGATTAAAAGACACTACTGCTGCACAATGATACACTTGGTCTACCTGGTCCATTGATTCTTCCAATGCTACCACATCTAAAATATCTCCTTTAACCCATTCTACTCTCGAAGTATTTGCAATTTCAGGAATGGTATTTCTATACAATGCTTTAACTGATTGTCCAGCTTGAATAAGCTGTTGCAATAAATGAGAACCAACTAGTCCTGATGCACCCGTTACTAATATCATTGCTCGCATTTATTACAGGTTCCACTAATGACTAAGTCGGTTTGAACTGCGCTGAAACCCTTTGGAAGCTTAACTTTAGGAACACTTACTTCATCTATACAATAAGTGGTACCGCAATCGTCACAAATAAAATGTACATGGTCATCGTGATGATGCCCAGCTGCACATTCGTCTTTGCAAAGCGCATAACGAACCGAATTGTCTGATGTAGGTATGGTATGTATAATTCCTTTTTCTACAAATGTTTGCAGTGTTCTGTAAATGGTAACTCTATCAAAGTCTTCACTACTTTTTTGTTCAATATCTCCATGAGCTAGTGCATTACCTGTTTCCCAGAAAAGAGAAAGTATCTTTTTTCTTGCTTCAGTAATGCTGAGCTGGTGTTTTTTTAATATTGCTGTTACTTTCTCCTCCATCAATAATGCTATGGATTGTTATTAAATATTCCATTCACAAAATTACTATTGGCTGATCTTTCCTTAAGCAATTCTTGAATGTCTTGCTTTAGTTTTTCCATCTCATCTTTTTTGAGACCATCATAAATTTGAGATCGAACTTTTCCATCTCGATCTACCAAAGCAAAAAACTGAGTATGTATAAACTGATCTTCAATTTTATCTACACTATTTTTGGGGTCATCTAATAAATAAGCACTTCTAGCAAGTTGATATAAACTGTCTTTACGCCCTGTTACCATCACCCATTTTCTACTGTCAATCTTTAATGAGTCTGAATAATGTTTTAGTCTTGGTACCGAATCTGTTTCTGGATCACAAGTATGTGCCAAAATCATAAAGTCGGGTTCAGATTTAAATGTTTCATAAATCCCCTTCATATTGTTGTTCATTTTGGGGCATATTCCTTTACAACTTGTAAAAAAATATTCCACAACTGTTACTTTGCCTAATAAATCTCGGTCATTAAAGGGAAGTCCTTCTTGGGTGGTGAATTGAAAGGGCTTTACATAGCTTATCACCGAAAGTTTTCTCTTCCACTTGTCTGTTCCCCTAAAAAGGAAAAAATAAAATGCGCCCAATAAAATCAAAAAGAATCCCAGATACACCAATACTCTCTTGCTCATAGTCTAAATTATTTGGTAAAGGTAAGATAGATTTACAACAAATATTTTGCAACAAAGTTGCATTGTTGTACTTTTGTGCTGAATGAAATTTAAGATGAATTGGGACGCATTGGGTATTGCTACTTCTGTGGCCTGTGCCATACATTGTGCCCTGCTACCACTTTTTTTAAGCAGTTTGCCTTTATTTGGCGTAAATATTATTGAAAATATTCGGTTTGAGTATTTTATGATTGCCTTGGCGTTTGTGGTGGGCATTTATGCACTTTACCATGGATTTAAAAAACATCACCATAGTTGGTGGCCAATCAGCTTATTCACTTTCGGGATTTTATTTCTACTAGTTAAAGTTAATTTTCACGACTTAGAATTGGTACTTTTAATACCTTCTGTTGGATTAATTGTTGTTGCACATTATCTCAATTTTAAGCTTTGTCGTGTTCATGATCATGCCCACAAGGATGATTGTGCACATTAATTGAAAAGGGCTATCTTTAAATATAAAGAATAGGTTTAATGAAAACAGCCCAACTTCAATTTGCTGCCGGCAAGTGGATGGTAGATCAAGTACCCGCCAATTTTCCAACTGATAAAGCACAGTTAGTGCTTGTTTTTGGTTCTGGTGAACTGGTTACCCAACTATCATTATTTAATGATATAAAATCAAAATTCCCCCAAGCTGATATTGTGAGTTGTTCAACCGCAGGAGAAATATTGCACAATGAAGTTTATGATGATTCAGCTGTAGTTACTGCTGTTTACTTTGATAAAGCAAGGGTTAAATCGGTATCTGTTGAAATTAACAAAAATGTAAACAGCTTTGAAACCGGTAAATCTTTAATGAGCCTTTTGAATCATGACGATTTAGTTTCTGTATTGGTAATATCCGAAGGGTCTTTCGTGAATGGCTCTGATCTTGTTGCAGGTTTCAATGAATTAAATAGCAATAATATTCCTGTTACGGGTGGATTAGCTGGTGATGCTGCTCGTTTTGCCAAAACGCAGGTTGGTTTAAATACAGTTGCAAAAGAGGGAACTGTTGTTGCCATTGGCTTTTATGGATCCAATTTAGCAATAGGACATAGTTCATTTGGGGGTTGGGATGAGTTTGGAAAAGAAAGGGTTATTACTAAATCTTCCAAAAATGTGCTCTATGAAATAGACGGCAAAACGGCTTTGGATTTATATAAAGAATACTTAGGTCCTTATGTTGATGAGCTTCCCGGCTCTGCTTTGTTATTTCCTATTTCATTAAGAACCAATGATGCAGATAAAAATTTAGTTAGAACCATTTTAAATCTGAATGAACAAGATGGTTCTATGATATTTGCGGGAAATATGCCAGAGGGAAGTAGAATCAGATTGATGAAGGTGAATTTTGAAAAAGTGATTAACGGATCTTCCATTGCAGCTACCAATACTTCTCTGATGCAAAAAGACCACAAGGCAGATTTAGCTATATTAATTAGTTGTGTAGGCAGAAAACTTATTTTGCAGGATCGAACTTCTGAAGAAGTACAGGCCGCACAAAAAGTATTTGGCAATAATACCGCTATTGCTGGTTTTTATTCTTATGGCGAATTATCGCCTTTTAATCCAGGTTCCAATTGTGAATTGCACAATCAAACCATGACTATTACTACATTTACAGAATTATAATTATTGCTACTTAATGTCTTATCATAGTTTACTTCAGAAACAAATTGCACAATTTCTATCAGCTGCGGAGGAAAGTAATCCTGCAATTGTTAAACTTTTGACTGCTATCAACAATAGCTATTCATCATTTGAAAGAGATAGAAAAATTACCGAACATGCATTTGATGTAAGTGAACAAGAATACCAGAGGGCAACCAAGGATTTACAAGAACAAAATAATATTCGCAAGCAGTCGATATCTAAGCTTAAGGAAGCTATACGAGCACTTGACCCATCTGCACCACAACAGTTTGCAGAAGATAACGATGACTTAATTGATATCATATCTTTTTTGGAAAAGCAAATTTTGAAGACCAAACAATTAGAACAAGACTTAATAAATGCCAAGGAAGTAGCCGAAAAAGCAGCATTGGCAAAAAGTGAGTTTTTGTCTGTGATGAGTCATGAAATTAGAACGCCCCTTAATGCAATAATTGGAACAATTATGTTATTGCAATACCAAGACTTAGCTCCAGATCAGAGAGAACTCTTGAATGTCATGGAAATCTCTTCTGAAAATTTGTTAAGCTTAATTAATGATGTATTAGACTTTAGTAAACTTGAAGAAGGCAAAATTATTTTTGCAGAAAGAAATATCAATGTATTGCATTTTCTCAAGAATATTAAAATGGCTAATCAAGTAAAAGCCGAAGAGAAACGCAATAGAATTAAGATTACATACGATGATGATATACCAGAGTTCTTGGTTTGTGACGACGTACGCCTTGGTCAAATTTTAAATAATTTGATTTCCAATGCTGTAAAGTTTACTAAAGATGGTACTATAACTATAAGGGTAGAATTAAAGGAAAACAATAAACAGGATGTAGATTTATTGTTCTCTATAGAAGATACTGGTATAGGCATACCGAAAGAAAAACAGCATTTAATTTTTGAAAGGTTTACTCAAGCCAATAATAATATCACCAGAGAGTTTGGCGGGTCGGGCTTAGGATTAACCATTATAAGAAGACTTTTACAACTACAAGGGAGTGAAATTTTTATTGATAGTGAATTAGGAGTAGGCTCAAAATTTTATTTTACGCTTAAGTTTAAAAAGAGCACTAGTGAAATAAGAGAAGAGTCTAAACAAAGTGGTAATGAAAACAAGCCTGATCTTGCTGGTAAAAAAATATTGTTGGTTGAAGATGTTGAATTCAATGTAATGGTTGCTCAGCGTATGTTGCGTAATTGGAATGCGGAAGTAGATCTTGCAGAAAATGGAGCGATTGCGGTAGAAAAAGTGAAGCAAAACCATTACGATTTAATTTTAATGGATATTCAGATGCCAGTAATGGATGGATATACTGCAACCAGTAATATCAGAAAAATAAATAAACAAATCCCCATTATTGCACTTACTGCATCGGTTATAACAACCGATATTGAGGCCAAAGCGGTACAAATTGGAATGAATGGTTGTTTATCAAAACCATTTAATCCAAATACGCTCTACACCATTATTTCCAATAATATAAAAGAGTCATAACAGAATCCTTAATACACTATTGATGGCTAATCTATCAGTTGGTGCCAATTTGCGCACTTTATTTTTGTTGTTTAAAGAATCATTGAATAGTGAGGGCAAAGACTTTACACAAGGTAGTTTGCGTAAAGCTATTTTTTTACTAGCAGTGCCCATGATTCTTGAAATGTGCATGGAATCTGTATTTGCTGTAGTAGATATTTTTTTTGTAAGCAAGTTAGGGTCAGCTGCAGCTGCAACAGTTGGATTAACAGAGTCTGTATTAACAATCATTTATTCTTTAGCCATAGGTTTAAGTATGGCGGCAACTGCTATGGTTGCACGAAGAGTAGGTGAGAAAGACACTAAAGCCGCGGCAGAAGCAGGTGCACAAGCATTAATCATTTGCCTTTGCTTAAGTATATTGATTAGCATTACTGGATTATTGTATGCACCAGAAATTTTAGGTTTAGTAGGTGCTTCAACAGAAATTATTAGCATCGGTTCTACCTATGTTACTATTATGCTTACAGGAAATATTGTTATCATGTTGCTTTTCTTAATCAATGGGATTTTTAGAGGAGCAGGTGATGCAGCTATTGCTATGAAAAGCTTGTGGTTGGCTAACTTATGCAATATTTTCTTATGCCCAATTTTGATTCATTTTTATGGATTAACAGGTGCAGCTATGGCAACCACTACCGGAAGAGGCATTGGGGTTCTGTATCAATTGTACCATTTATATAAGGGTAAGGGGTTGATTCAATTGGGCCTTTCACATTTTAAACCAGTATTCGGAGTAATTAAATCTATTTTGAATATTGCTTCAACGGGTACTTTGCAATTTTTAATTGCATCGGCAAGTTGGATTTTTATGGCAAAAATTATTGCAGGTTATGGAAGTGATGCAATAGCTGGCTATACAATAGCTATCAGATTAATCATCTTTTTTTTAATGCCCGCTTGGGGCTTAAGTAATGCAGCTGCAACTTTGGTAGGACAAAACTTAGGCGCGAAACAAATTGAAAGAGCAGAACAATCTGTTTGGAAAACGGCTAAATACAATGGTATTTTTATGGGCATTGTATCATTGTTATTTATTACAGCAGCACCATTTTTTGTAGGGCTAATGAGCAATCAGCCAGTAGTGATTGAAACAGGTGCGAGAGCATTGAGAATTATTAGCTTTGGTTATTTGTTTTATGGAGTAGGTATGGTAATGATGAATGCTTTTAACGGTGCAGGTGATAGTAGAACCCCTACCATCATTAACTTTTTTTGGTTCTGGATATTTCAAATTCCCGTCGCTTATTTTTTATCTGGCAGTGCCAACTGGGGAACAAGTGGTGTTTTTTGGGCCATTGTAATTACCGAAACTTGTATTGCCATTACTAGTATGATTTTATTTAAGAAAGGAAGATGGAAAAAAGTGAATATTTAAAACCATCCTCTTTTTCTAAATATGAAAACCATAATAATTGGCACAAGAATCATTAATGTAGTTGCAATGAAAAATCCATTTTGTTCATGTGCGTAAGGAATCACGTCGAAGTTCATTCCAAATATGCCTCCTATAACAGTTGCAGGCGCTAACAAGCATGTGACAATGGTCATTACCTTCATTACTTCATTTAATTTTAAATTGACATTACTCACATACAAGTCATGTAAGTTGATCATCATATCTCGATGACTTTCTACTAAGTCGTTGGCCTGTACAATATGGTCATATATATCTTTGAAGTATTTTCTAGTTCTTTCTTCTAGTAGTTGACTATCGGTTCTTACAAATCCATTTACAATATCTCTTACCGGCCCCACATTTCTTTTTAATACAATTAATTCTTTTCTAAGTGCATTTATTTCTGCTAAGGAACGTTTATTGCTGCTTCTGATAATTCGTTCTTCAAGCATTTCTATTCGATCGCCTATTTTATCCATTACCACATAGTAATTATCAACAATCATATCTATCATGGCATAACACAAATAGTCGGCTCCACTTAATCTTAGTTTTGAATCGGTCATTCTTAGTTTCTCTCTAACCGAATCAAATACATCCCTACTTGCATCTTCTTGATAGCTAATGACAAAATCTTTACCAAGTAAAATGCTGATTTGCTCAGTTTCCACTGTACCAGATTGGTCATTAAAATACAGCATATTCAATAAGCAATAAAGTACAGGATTGATTTCATCCATTTTTGGTCTCTGACCAACGCTTAAAATATCTTCGGCAATTAAGTAGTGAATACCAAAATGATTACACAAAGATTCTACTTCCTTTTTGCGAATGCCATCAATATTGATCCAACTGATTTTGCCGTTGTTATTGAATTGATTGCAAGTTTCAATGGCATCAAAACTGTATTCATTTATGGTAGAAGGGCTGTAGTCAAAAACTTTCACTACTATTTTATCTGCCTCCGTTCTTTCTGGAGGTAATGTTGGGTTCACTTTAAAAATGTCTCTGGTTCTCTTGGTGTTAAACAACGCCAAAGGGTTCAAGAATTTTAAGTATTGGGATCCAGTCATAGATTGAAGTTAAATAAAATGAGGTATTTAATACCTTTGCAAATAATTTATCCAATGCCAATTTTAAGCCCTGCCCAATATAAAACACCCCTTCTCCAGTTTAATGGTCATTTGCAAAGCATTTATCCGAGTATTTTTAGAAAAGTCCCTTTTGATTATGCTAAAAGAGAAAGATTGGAATTGCCCGATGGTGATTTTGTAGACTTAGATTGGTCAGTAGCCAAAAAGTCGTCTAATCAATTGGTCATTATTACGCATGGATTAGAAGGAGATTCAACCAGGCATTATGTAACAGGAATGGCTAAAATATTTTTAGCAAATGGATACGATGCTTTGGGATGGAACTGTAGAAGTTGTAGTGGAGAAATGAACAGATTGGTTCGGTTTTATCATCATGGAGATGCCAATGATTTAAGGAGCGTTATTCAGCACGCAATTGATCAGTATGGCTATCAAGAAATTGTATTGGTAGGATTTAGTATGGGTGGAAGTTTAACATTGCGTGCCATCGCAGAGTTTCCTGAAATGGTACCCACTCAAGTAAAGAGCGCGATTGGCTTTTCGGTTCCTTGTAGCTTAAAAGGAAGTGTAGACGCACTATCAACTAAAGAAAATAATATTTATTTAAAGCGATTCTTGCGTAAACTGGGAGAGAAAATCAAATTAAAAGCACAATTATTTCCCGGACAAATTGATGCTTCCAATTACAATCAAATAAAAACATTTATCGAATTTGACAATCGATATACAGCTCCATTGCATGGATATGCTGATGCATTAGACTTTTATGAAAAGGCAAGTGTAGGACCATTATTACACCAACTTAAGATACCATCTTTGATTGTACAAGCGCTAAATGATCCATTTCTATTACCGAACTGTATGCCTATTGAAGTTGCAAAAGAAAACCCGTTTTTGTTTTTAGAAATGCCAAAAAAAGGAGGTCATTGCGGATTCATGCTCCAAGGACAATTGCATACTTGGGCAGAAAACAGGGCAGTTGAATTTGCAAACAAATACTGTTAATTATTCAAAGGCCTGATCCAAATATTTCTAAAGCTTACCGGATTTCCGCCATCCATTCCGTGGTCCTGAATAACCAATGATTCTTTGTCTGCATGCTTTTTGTATGAGGCGGCTCCAATCCACTCTGTACCCCCTTGAATTGTAAAATTGTTTTGCACCAAAACTCCATTGTGAAAAACGGTTATAGTTGCAGGCTGTTGCAATGTTCCATCCGAAAAAAAGCGAGGGGCATTAAATACAATATCATAACTCTGCCATTCGCCTGGTTTTCTAGAGGCATTTACCAATGGGATAGATTGCTTATAAATACTCCCAGCCTGGCCATTGGAATAAGTTGGATTATTATAAGAGTCCAATACCTGTAATTCATATTTACCCATTAAAAAAATGCCGCTATTCCCTCTGCTTTGACTAGACCCAGCAATTATTGCAGGAGACTTCCACTCAATATGTAGTTGACAACTTCCGAATTTTTCTCTGG
>JAGOGG010000067.1 GCA_017996795.1 Sediminibacterium sp.
TAACCTATTTTTTTAAAATGAACCCGGTCACAACGGATCCTACAAATTAAATCCAAAAAATAGTAACTTCAAATCTCACAAATAAAAAAACCGCCTCAATTTGTTTTGAGACGGCCTCTTTTTTTATCGTTCTAATTTAAATCCAACTTCTTTTGCAGGCGGCTTGGGAGAATTAGCTACTTTCCAACCCAATCGATACATCCAATCAGTCATTTTTTTCAACTTAGCATAATCAATACGTTCCGCATTATCTAAAGGAGTATGATAATCTGGATGCAATAATGTAGTAAACATCAAAGAAGGAATACCCAATCTTGCATAAGGCAAATGATCGCTCCTAAAATACCATCCTTCCGGATGGGATGGCTTGTCCCATAAAGTATCCAATTTAAATTGAGGACCTTCCTGATTAGCCTGGTATAATAGGTCTACTAACTCAGAAGAATTTTTATGCGGAGATTGTGTACCTAATACCGCTGCACTATCTGGATGGTTTCTTCCAATCATATCAGCATTCAATACAGTAACAATATTATTAATTGGAACTGTTGGATGTCCGGCATACCACTTTGAACCAAGTAATCCTCGCTCCTCCGCACCATGTATTACAAATAACACTGAACGCTTAGGGGGATTTTTCTTAAAAGCCCTTGCCATCGCAAACATGGCAACATCAATACTAGCATTATCATCTGCCCCATAATAGATGCTATCGCCATTAACTGGGTTTCTTATACCATGAGCATCCGTATGTCCACTATATAAAAGATATTCTTTTGAAAGCGTAGGATCTGTACCTTCAATCTTTCCAATAATATTTACTGATGGATAATCGTACTGTTCAATAATAATATTTGCATTTAAAGTAGCATCCCCCTTTTGCAAGACATTTTTAGAAGATGATCGAACCCAAATAACAGGGGCTGTAGTAGTAATATTCATAGCAGGACCACCCTCTACTTCATACGCACCTCGCTTAAAATTAGCAGCTGCATCTTCCCAAGTTTTTTCCCCTACTTCATCAGCAACAAAAATAATAGCCAATGCTCCTTTTGCAATTAAGGGATTGCCATATCTTGTTTGTACAGACCTAGCATAACGCCAAGTAGGCAAGGAAACAGCAGGATTATACAATGTTGGATCGGCTTCGATAGCAATTACTTTACCTTTCACATTCTCAACGCTTAAACTGGCTACATCTGCTTTATTTACGTACAATATTGGTGCATTAATATTGCAGTTAGCCATTTGAGCAACAGCAACTTCCGACCACCACGCTAAAGATTGATTATTGATACGGATGGAACTTTGTTGATTGATTCTATTTCGCCAAATATTGAAATATTGAAAAAAAGTTCCATCATCCCCTGCAGGTTTCAAACCAATTTCCCTGTATTTCTCCCCAATCCACATGGCAGCTTTTAATTCATCAATCGTACCTCCAGACCGCCCTTTAAAATGAGCATCTGCTAATGCGTATAAATCTTTTTTTAAATCAGCTTCTTTAATGGAAGCCAATGCAGGGGGATTTGAGTATACTTTTATTGATTGTGCATTCAACAAATAACAAGCCGGTATGAGTTGAATTAGAAAAAATAATTTTCTCATATGCTAAAATGTTTATAGGAAAAAATGGCTGAAATTTATTTCAGAAGAATGCTAGACAAGCAATACTTCAAGCTCTCTTTCCATGGCTTTAACTCCACTCCAAAAACAGTGGCTATGTCCTGAACGTCCATAACTGAATATGAAGGTCGTTTGGCTGGAGTTGGAAACGCTGATGAAGGAATCGGCAAAATATTGGTTGAAAGCCCTGCTTCCTCTTTGATAGCTTGTGCAAATTGAAACCAAGTGATGGCTCCTGCATTGCTATAATGAAAAATGCCAGCAGCATTGTTTCCATTGAAATGAGATACCACAATTTGCATAATAGCTTCAGCTAAATCAGCGGCATAAGTAGGACATCCTTCTTGGTCATTTACCACTTTTATTTCAGGACGCTCTTTCATTAAACGCAACATGGTTTTTACGAAATTATTTCCATGTGCACTGTACACCCAAGATGTACGAATAATAATAGCTGAAGGATTATTAGTTAAAGCCAATTGCTCTCCTATAGCTTTAGTAGCCCCATAATAGTTAACAGGATCTGTAGGAGTATCCACTTGATAAGGTGATGTACCGTTACCATTAAAAACATAATCGGTAGAAACAGTGATCAGCTTACAGTTGAACGATGAACAACAAGCAGCAATTTCACCCACCACTGTTGCATTAATCGTCATTGCAGCTTCTTGGTCAGACTCTGCTTTATCTACCGCTGTATATGCAGCACAATTAATAAAATACTGTGGCTTGGTTGCTTCAAAAAAAGGATGAATAGACGAAGGGTTAGATAAATCTAATTGAGTTCTATCTGTAAAAACAAAATCAAATTGCTCGTCAAATGAAGAAGCCAATTGTTGCAGTTCCCATCCAAGTTGACCATTCTTTCCAGTAACTACAATAATTGGCTTCATATAAAAATGCTAGATATTATTTTCCTGTATAAAATTCCTTGGGTTGTTTAGACCATTCTTCTTTTGGCAAAGATTTAAAATATTCATAGGTCTTGGCCAAACCTTCTGCCCGCTCAACTTTGGGCTCCCAGCCTAAAATAGATTTCGCTTTAGAAATATCTGGCTTTCTTTGTTTTGGATCATCTACCGGTAATTCTTTGTAAATGATTTTAACAGACGAACCAGTTAGTTTTAATACTTCTTCTGCAAAATCCTTTAAAGTAATTTCATGTGGATTACCAATATTCACTGGCATGGTATAATCGCTCATTAACAAACGATAAATGCCTTCGATCAAATCGTCTACATAACAGAATGAACGGGTTTGGCTACCATCTCCAAAAACTGTAAGGTCTTCTCCACGCAAAGCTTGACCAATAAATGCAGGTAGTGCACGACCATCATTCAGTCTCATTCTAGGACCATAAGTATTGAAAATACGTACAATGCGTGTTTCAACACCATGGAAAGTATAATAAGCCCTGGTAATAGATTCCATGAAACGTTTCGCTTCATCATATACCCCTCTAGGTCCTACTGGATTTACATTTCCCCAATATTCTTCTGTTTGAGGATGAACCATTGGATCGCCATACACTTCACTGGTAGAAGCAACCAACATTCTGGCACCTTTTGCTTTGGCTAATCCCAAACAATTATGTGTTCCTAATGCACCTACTTTTAAAGTTTGAATAGGAATCTTTAAATAATCAATTGGGCTTGCTGGAGAGGCAAAATGTAAAATATAATCAATGGGTCCTGGAACGTGAATGAATTTAGAAACATCGTGATGATAAAATTCAAAATCTTCCGACTTAAAAAGGTGTTCAATATTACGAAGGTCACCTGTAATCAGGTTATCCATTCCTACTACTTTAAATCCTTCTTTAATAAAACGATCACATAAATGTGAACCTAAAAATCCAGCTGCGCCGGTAATTAAAACGCGTTTTTGAGACATAATAGTTGATTTAGTGGCGTCCAATGCTTTCGTAATGATAGCCCATGTCGGTAATATATTTTACTTCAAATAAGTTTCTTCCATCAAATATGGCTTTGCCCTTTAACAAGCTATCAATTACTTCAAAATCAGGCGTTCTGAACTCACTCCACTCTGTGGCAATAACCAAGGCATCTGCATTTTTTAGCGCGCCGTATTGGCTATCTGCATATTTAATTTTATCACCAATAGTATTTTTTACATTTGGCATCGCTTCTGGATCATAAGCGGTAACTGTTGCGCCTGCAGCTGTTAATGCATCAATTAAATACAATGCTGGAGCTTCTCTGATATCGTCTGTATTGGGCTTGAATGCCAATCCCCAAAGGGCAAAATGCTTTCCTTTTAGATCTCCCTTAAAGTATTTTTCAATTTTTGGAATCAAATGCAATTTCTGCGCTTCATTTACTTCTTCTACCGCTTTCAAAATTTTGAAATCGTAATTCACTTCTTCAGAAGACATGATCAAAGCTTGCACATCTTTGGGGAAGCAGCTACCCCCATATCCAATACCTGGAAATAAAAACCTTCTACCAATACGATCATCAGAACCAATTCCTTTTCTTACCATGTCTACGTCTGCACCTACTTTTTCGCAAAGCTGTGCAATCTCATTCATGAAAGAAATTTTAGTAGCCAAGAAAGAGTTGGCTGCATATTTAGTTAACTCAGCAGATTTCTCATCCATAAAAATCACTGGATTTCCCTGACGAACAAATGGACCATATAAATCTGACATCAATTTTTTAGCTCTATCAGATTGAGTGCCCACAACTACACGGTCAGGTTTCATGAAATCGTCTACAGCAACCCCTTCCCTTAAAAATTCTGGGTTACTGACTACATCAAATTCACCCTTGTAATTTTCAGCAACAGCTGCATGTACTTTTGCAGCAGTTCCTACTGGCACTGTGCTTTTATCAACCAATACTTTATAGTCGGTCATGATTTTACCAAGGTCTTTGGCAACACCTAACACATAGCGCAAATCAGCAGCACCGCCTTCTCCTGGAGGAGTAGGCAAAGCTAGAAATACAATTTCTGCATCTTTAACCCCTTCAGCCAAATTAGTGGTGAATGTTAAACGACCTTCTCTTAAATTTCTTAAGAATATTTTCTCTAACCCTGGCTCATAAATAGTGATTTCACCGTTAGATAGCTTTTCTACTTTTTTCTGGTCAATATCAATACAGGTAACTTTATTCCCGGTTTCTGAGAAACAGGTTCCTGTTACTAATCCAACATATCCTGTTCCTACTACTGCAATTTTCATAAAAGATTATTTATTAATAAAGTTTAAAACATGTGTACATATGTAATTTAACTGTTCTTCATTCATTTCTGTATGACTTGGAAGAGAAATTACGGAATTTGTTAATTCATCGGTAACTGGAAGTAAAATTTCTTTTAAGCCAAAAGAAGCAAACATATCTTGCTTGTGCCCAGGCACAGGATAATAGATCATTGAGGGGATTTTATGTTCCGCTAAATAAGCCACCAAGCCTTCTCGGTCAACCCCCTTTAATTGTAAAGTATATTGGTGGTAAACATGGGTACTATAATCAGCCACAAAAGGCGTTTCAATTGAAGGATGATTCGCAAATGCATTATTATAGAATGCAGCTACCGCCTGCCTTGCAGCATTGTACTCATCTAATTTTTTGAGCTTAATATTCAACACAGCTGCTTGTATAGAATCTAACCTAGAATTACAACCCACTACTTCATGGTAGTATCTTTTTTGTTGACCATGATTGGCAATCATTTTCATTTGATGAGCCAAAGCATCATCATTGGTAAATATTGCTCCACCATCTCCATATGCTCCTAAGTTTTTAGAAGGATAAAAACTAGTTGCCCCTATAGTACCTATTGTTCCAGTTTTCTTTCTAGTGCCATCTGAAAAAGTATAATCACATCCGATGGCTTGTGCATTGTCTTCAATCACGAATAATCCAAATTCTTTTGCGATTGCCATGATTTCTTCCATTGGTGCAGCATGTCCATATAAATGTACAGGCACGATGGCTTTGGTTTTTGAAGTAATGGCTTTCCTAACGGAAGCGGGGTCTATGCAAAAAGTTTTTGGATCTACTTCAACAAAAACAGGGGTTAACTTTAGCAATGCCACTACTTCAGTAGTAGCGATATAAGTAAATGAAGGAGTAATCACTTCATCACCTGGCTGTAATCCCAACGCCATCATGGCAATTTGCAAGGCATCGGTGCCGTTAGCACAAGGAATGGTATGCTTTACCTGTAAATATTCTCCTAATGATTGGGTAAACTGCTGAACTGCTTTCCCATTGATATAGGCTGCTGTGTCTAACACTTCGTGAATGGCAGCATCCACTTCGGGTTTAATGGCAAGGTATTGTGAATGGGTATCTACCATTTGAATGGGCCGCATAGTATAAATTTATATGCAAAATTACTACAAAATCAACAACAAAGATTTGAGTGTACATTTGTTCTTGCATGAAATGGGCATACTTATTATTCATCCGGCTTTATCCTTTATTGGCAAAGCTTTTAGCTCCTTTTAATTCCAAAGCGGCATTATGGGTGAAGGGGCGAAAAGGGCTTATTCAACAGATAAAGAATTCCATGCAATTGAATGAACAACCCATTATTTGGATGCATGCTGCTTCATTGGGAGAATTTGAACAAGGATTGCCTGTTGTAGAGTCCATCAAAAAACAATATCCTCACCATCGCGTAGTGGTAACTTTTTTTTCGCCATCTGGATATGAAATAAGGAAAAATCATCCAATAGCCGACTGGGTATTTTACTTGCCAATGGATAGCCCATCTAATGCAGCTGAATTCATTGCAATTGTTAAGCCATCTCTTGCTTTGTTTATTAAATATGAATTCTGGTATTTTTATTTAACTGAATTGAGAAAACAACAGATTCCTACGCTTTTGATATCAGGAATCTTTAGACCAGATCAATTATTTTTTAAGTGGTATGGGGGATTTTACAGAAAAATGTTGTTGAATATTACTCATTTTTTTGTGCAGGATAAGGGTTCTGCCAGTTTGATTAAAGACCTTGTATTACCGAATAGTATTAGTATTTCAGGAGACACCAGATTTGACAGAGTTCTTTCTATAGCCGCTGCAAGAAAACAGTTCCCTACTGTTGAGGATTTCTGTAAGGATCATTCAATCATAGTGGCTGGAAGCACTTGGAGTGATGACGACAAAGTATTGCAACATTTTACCAGGGTACATCGCAATGCAAAATTCATTATTGCACCGCATCAAATAAGTCCTGAAAGATTAGCCGAATGTTTACAGCGTTATCCTTCTGCTATATTACTCAGTGAATATGAATCTTTAGCAGTTCATCAGCAAGTCAATTATCAAACGCTAATCGTAGACAATATGGGCATGTTAAGCTCTTTGTATTACTACGCAACCATTGCTTTTATTGGCGGAGGATTTACAAGCGAAGGAATTCACAACACGTTGGAAGCGGCTGTTTTTGGTAAACCAGTTGTGTTTGGACCCGTTTATGACAAGTATTTAGAGGCAGTAGAAATGGTTGAAATAGGCGCTGCTTTTAGTGCAGAAACTGCGCTTGAAATGGAAACCTTACTTGATGAATTGCTAAATGATCATACAAAAAAAACTGCATCGGGCCAAGCTGGGGCCGATTATGTTGCCAATAATGCTGGCGCATCCAATCAAATTCTTGCATTTATTCAGGCAAATCTTCTCTTAACCAATTGATCAAAAAGTTGAACAGTTGGATTGTCTTCTAACCAACTTAATTTCACTTTTAATTCTCGTTGAATCCAATATTGGGCTTCTGGAAAAATATTAAATCCGTTGATGGTTCTAATGCTACGCTCGTACATATTTTCATCGCCCCTAAATAAATGATTGATGAATAAATAACGATCATTGATGCTAATGGCTTTCTTTAAATCACGAACAGGCGTTTCATCTAACATAGTAGATACTTCAACCGCATATTCATTTAAATGCTCATTCATTTCTGGAATATCCAAAGCCAATAACTCATTTATTTCTTTAGCTGGCTCTACTGCCACTTGCATTTTTGCTGGCTGATGTATTAAAGTGGGTATATCAGCATACTCGCCAAACAGAAATCCGGTTGCTTCTTCTTTTTTGTTGGAATGTTTAGGGGTATGCTGAACAAATGCGGGCATTTCAAGAGGCAAGGAAACAGCCACCTGAGGCATCACCACTGCAACTTTTGCCTGACTAGTAGTAATGGGCTTCAACATTTGTAATTCGGCCAATAATAGTTGAGCGGTAATAGCCAGTTTATCGGCATCTGCTTGCTGATTAAACTGTTCTTGTAATTTATTTATTAAAGTGCCTACTCTTTCCATAGGAAGCAATACTTTTGGGGCCGACCAAAGGAGTCGTCTAATGGTCTAAAACGAATTTTAAGTTATTTTATTGTCACATGTTTATAGAACCAAATTTATCAGGAGAGCGCAGGGGTTGGATTGAAGTCATTTGCGGAAGTATGTTTAGTGGCAAAACAGAGGAATTAATCAGAAGGCTTAAACGAGCAAAAATTGCCAATTTAAAAGTAGAGATATTCAAGCCCGCAGTTGATAAGAGATACGACGAGAACGATGTAGTTAGTCATGATGCCAATGTAATTACTTCTACCCCTATTGAAAACTCACAAACAATATTGTTAATGGCCCAAGACGTTGATGTAGTGGGTATAGACGAAGCACAGTTTTTTGATGCAGAGATTGTTTCTGTTTGTGAAAAGCTTGCGCTGAAAGGGGTAAGGGTGATAGTGGCTGGATTAGATATGGATTATACGGGAAAACCATTTGGACAGATGCCCAACTTGTTGGCCACAGCAGACTATATTACCAAGTTGCACGCCATCTGTATGAAATGTGGCAATATTGCCAATATTTCTTATAGAAAAACCAGCGACGAAGGGCAAGTTTTGTTGGGAGAAAAAGATACTTACGAACCCCGTTGTAGAAATTGTTTTCATGAGTAATAGCAAATTAATATTAGCGCTAATTAAAAAAGATTTACTGCTCGAAGCTAGGCAGCAGTACAGCTTTTACGGGGTACTCTTATATATTGCTTCTACTACCTTTGTGGTTTACCTCACCATGGGGCAACCAGAAGACAAAGTTTGGAATGGTCTTTTTTGGGTGCTACAATTATTTGTATGTATTAACGCAGTTGCTAAAAGTTTTTTGCAAGAAAACAAGGGAAGGATGTTGTATTATTATTCAATTGCTTCTCCTATTCATTTTGTTTTATCTAAACTATTGTTCAATGCCATTTTAATGCTCTTCATGAATTTATTGAGCCTTGGTATTTTCACTTTATTATTGGGCAACCCTGTTCTCCGGATAGGAGAATTTATGCTCATCAGCATTTTAGGAGGAATCAGTTTAAGTTTAGTTTTCACATTCCTTGCGGCTATTGCTGCCAAAGCACAACAACAAGCAGCCATGATGGCCATTATGGGTTTCCCCATAATTATTCCTCAACTATTGTTGTTAACCAAAGTGTCTGCAGCTGCATTTACTTCAGCCATTCAAAACGGATGGTGGCAAATGGTGGGCTTATTGGGCGCACTCGACATCATGGTTATTGCACTAGCCATTATTTTATTCCCCTTTCTTTGGAAAGATTAGAAACGCAAGTGTCTTACTGTAAGTCCGTTATTAATTAATTGCTTTAAAGAATCAATTCCAATCTTTAAATGTTTGTCCACAAACTGGGCGGTTACTTTAGAATCACTCGCTTCTGTTTTTACCCCTTCAGGAATCATTGGTTGATCACTCACCAAGAGTAATGCACCAGTTGGAATTTTATTATAGAACCCAACAGTAAAAATGGTAGCTGTTTCCATGTCAATGGCATAAGCCCTGACTTTTTGCAAGTATTCTTTAAATTCTTCATCGTGCTCCCAAACCCTACGGTTAGTGGTATACACAGTACCTGTCCAATAATCTACTTCATAATCGCGAATAGTGGTAGAAATGGCTTTCTGCAAAGCAAAGGCTGGCATAGCTGGAACTTCAGGTGGAAAATAATCGTTAGAAGTACCTTCTCCTCTAATTGCAGCAATGGGTAAAATGAGATCTCCTAATTTGTTTCTACGTTTTAATCCCCCGCATTTTCCTAAAAACAATACGGCTTCGGGTTCTATAGCTGTCAATAAATCCATAATAGTTGCCGCACCAGGGCTTCCCATTCCAAAATTGATGATGGTAATGCCTTCCGCAGTGGCACATTGCATCGGACGGTCCAATCCCACCACTGGAACATTGTTCCATTCTGCAAACATTTTTACATAATTACTAAAATTCGTAAGCAGTATAAATTTTCCGAAATTTTCTAATGATTCACCTGTGTAACGTGGCAACCAATTGTTCACAATTTCTTCTCTTGATTTCATATTGAACAGTTTAACTTGTAAATATACAAATTAGTACTCATTTTTACAGCAAAGCTTCACTACAGAATGACCATTCAATTTCCAGAATACAGCCCCAAAATAAAAACAGTTGAACAAAAGCCACAAATATGGTGCTTGGTTAGAAAGAAATGGGTGTCATTTACTAAAGAGGAATGGGTGAGACAAAATTGGTTGAATTATTTAATTCATGTGCAGCATTATCCTGCCTCACTAATGGCGGTTGAAAAGGAAATTCATTTGGGAGAATTGAAAAAGAGAATCGA
>JAGOGG010000068.1 GCA_017996795.1 Sediminibacterium sp.
GGGTAAAGCACACCCAAAGGGAGGTTTTTTTGTTTAAAAGAGCCATAAAAGCAAAATTTTGTGGGGCAATTTGGGTTAAAAAAAGGAAATAAATATTTTTTTTTCGGTCTGAACCAAGGCAGCGATTGATAATAAAGTTGTGGTTTTTTATTGGGAATTTGATTTTTTTTTCTTTTTAAATCCTTGAAAAGCAGGTAAAATCTAGAAAAGTTTAGACGAGAGTGATTAAAATATTTGGCAATTCCTGATAGAATTTTACATTTGCCCCACTGTTACGCTTCAAAGTTCTCTTTAATTTTTTTTGCTTCATACTTGTAAACATCCTGCAAAATACTACATTTGCAGTCCTTTTGAAAAAGAAAGGCCGAAGGTAGTAAAGTTCTTTGCAGGTTAACTTTCAGATTATTAGGGTAATACCTAATTAATGAAAGTATGATGATCATAAACGTCGATGGAATTTAATTTGGGCAACCAAATAAAAACGCCACTTTAGCTCAGCTGGTAGAGCAACTGATTTGTAATCAGTAGGTCGCTGGTTCGATTCCGGCAAGTGGCTCCACTTCAAATCTGGTGATTTGAGTGATGGGGAGATTCCAGAGCGGCCAAATGGGACGGACTGTAAATCCGTTGTCTTACGACTTCGAAGGTTCGAATCCTTCTCTCCCCACATTGTCTGCTCAAACCTAGATTAGGTTGCAGACAGGGCGTTTATGACATAAAGTATTTAGATTTTACCTTCGGGTAGGGTTTAATAAAAGCGAGAGTAGCTCAGTTGGTAGAGCGACAGCCTTCCAAGCTGTAGGTCGCGGGTTCGAGCCTCGTCTCTCGCTCAATAAGTTGAGCAAGTAACAGAATACATCTATTATTTTAATCAACACATAGGAATTCACTCGCAAGGGTGAATTCCTAAAGCCTTTGTAGCTCAGTGGTAGAGCACTTCCTTGGTAAGGAAGAGGTCGGCAGTTCGATTCTGCTCAACGGCTCAAACAAAAACTAAACTTAAAATATATAATACAATGGCAAAAGAAAAATTTGACCGCAGTAAACCACACGTTAACATCGGTACAATCGGTCACGTTGACCACGGAAAAACTACCTTAACAGCTGCTATTACAAAAGTATTGGCAGATGCAGGATTATCAGAAGCTCGTTCATTTGAATCAATTGACTCAGCTCCTGAAGAAAAAGAACGCGGTATTACTATTAATACAGCACACGTTGAGTATTCTACAGCTAACCGTCACTACGCACACGTTGACTGTCCAGGTCACGCGGATTACGTAAAGAACATGGTTACTGGAGCAGCTCAAATGGACGGAGCAATCCTAGTGGTAGCTTCTACAGACGGACCAATGCCACAAACACGTGAGCATATTCTTTTGGCTCGTCAGGTAGGTGTACCTAGAATTGTTGTTTTCATGAACAAAGTTGACATGGTAGATGATCCTGAATTGTTAGAGATCGTTGAAATGGAAATCCGTGATTTGTTAAACAAATACGAATTCCCTGGAGACGAGATTCCAGTAATCCAAGGTTCTGCTTTAGGTGGATTGAATGGTGATCCTACATGGGTTGCTAAAATCATGGATTTGATGGCAGCTGTTGATAGCTACATCCCAGTTCCTCCTCGTGCAACTGAACTTCCTTTCTTAATGCCAATTGAAGACGTATTCTCAATCACAGGTCGTGGAACAGTAGCAACTGGTCGTATCGAGCGTGGTATCATTAACTCTTCAGAGAGTGTAGATATCATTGGATTAGGAGCAGAAAAATTAACTTCAGTTGTAACTGGTGTTGAGATGTTCCGTAAGATCCTTGATAGAGGTGAAGCAGGTGATAACGTAGGTTTGTTGTTACGTGGTGTAGACAAAAACCAAATCCGTAGAGGAATGGTAATTTGTAAGCCAGGTTCAGTATTACCTCACACTAAATTCAAAGCTGAAATTTACGTATTAAGCAAAGAAGAAGGTGGACGTCACACTCCATTCTTTAACAAATATCGTCCACAGTTCTATTTCCGTACCACAGACGTTACTGGCGAGTGTCAGTTAGCTGATGGTGTAGAAATGGTAATGCCTGGTGATAACGTAACTATCACAGTAAACTTGATCGCACCAATTGCGATGGAGAAAAACTTACGTTTCGCTATCCGTGAAGGTGGTAGAACAGTAGGTGCTGGACAGGTAACTGAAATTTTAGAATAATCTTAAAATAAACAGAAAGTAAGTGTTGGTTAGGTAACTAGCCAACATTTACTGTCTATACGGGAATAGTTCAATGGTAGAATGTCGGTCTCCAAAACCGCTGATCAGGGTTCGAATCCTTGTTCCCGTGCCAAGAAAAGAATATGAACAAGTTTAGAGAATATATCAAATTGTCCTATGACGAGTTGATGAACAAGGTTTCTTGGCCTAGCTGGGAAGACTTGCAAGAAAGCACCATCATTGTGATGATCGCATCCATGATAATTGCACTTGTAATAGGTGTAATAGACCTTGCAAGCAGTACCTCATTGGGCCTATTTTACCAGTTGTTCCAAAGCTAAGATTGAATCATGATAGAACAAGGAACTGAACAATATAAATGGTATGTGGTTCGTGCTGTTACTGGTCAAGAAAAGAAGGTAAAGGCACAGCTAGAGGTTGAGCTCGAAAGGGCTGGATTAAAGGCGCAGGTTCCCCAAATCTTGATCCCAACTGAGAAAATTTACCAGGTAAAAAATGGTAAAAAGACCAGTAAGGAAAAGGCATACTTACCTGGCTATATTTTGATTAATGCAGATATAGCTGGAGAGGTAGGACATATCATTACATCTGTGAATGGTGTTGTTGGGTTTTTGGGTGGCAAAGCTACACCAACCGCCTTACGTCCTTCTGAGGTGAGTCGCATTTTAGGTAATGTAGATGAAATCTCAGATCAGGGTGAAATGTTGATAGAACCATACATTGTTGGCGAAAATGTAAAGGTAATCGATGGACCATTTACTGGTTTCAGCGGTGTGATTGAAGAGGTGAGTGAAGATAAAAAGAAATTGAAGGTAATGGTAAAAATCTTCGGAAGAAGGACCCCATTGGAGCTCAATTTTGCACAAGTAGAAAAAGAAAGTTAATTGTAGAATAATCTCGTATAAGCGGGAACAAAATTAGATGTTATGGCAAAAGAACTAACAGGTTTTATTAAACTTCAGGTTAAGGGTGGTGCTGCTAATCCAGCTCCTCCAATTGGTCCTGCTTTGGGATCGAAGGGTGTAAATATCATGGAGTTTTGCAAGCAATTCAATGCAAGAACCCAAGATAAGGCAGGAAAGATTTTACCTGTTGTAATTAGTGTGTACAGTGATAAGTCTTTCGACTTTATTATTAAGACACCACCTGTGGCAAATCAATTATTAGAGGCAGCAAAAATTGCAAAAGGATCTGCTGAACCTAATCGTAAGAAAAATGGTACTGTAACCTGGGATCAGGTAAAAACCATCGCCGAAGACAAAATCGTGGACATGAACTGCTTTAAAGTAGAGTCGGCCATGAAAATGGTAGCTGGTAGTGCTCGTTCAATGGGCTTAACTATCACTGGTGAAAATCCTTTTAACAATTAAAAATAATTAAGAGATGACAAGGATAAGTAAGAAAAGAAAAGAAGCTTTGAAAAAGGTAGATGGCACAAAAGCCTATACTTTGGCTGAAGCTTCGAAATTGGTAAAGGAAATTTCCTATACCAAATTTGATTCTTCTGTAGACATCGATGTTCGTTTGGGCGTTGATCCTAAGAAAGCAAATCAAATGGTTCGTGGTGTGGTTGCTTTGCCTCATGGAACTGGAAAAACTATTAAAGTATTGGCTTTGGTTCCTGCAGACAAAGAAGCAGAAGCAATGGAAGCTGGTGCAGACTACGCTGGTTTGGATGAATATATCCAAAAGATTGAGCAAGGTTGGACAGATATCGATATCATTATTACCATGCCTGCAGTAATGGCAAAATTAGGTAAATTAGGTAAAATTTTAGGTCCACGTAACTTGATGCCAAATCCTAAAAGTGGAACAGTAACTCAAGAAGTTGGTAAAACAGTGAAAGAAATTAAAGCTGGTAAAATTGACTTTAAAGTAGATAAAGAAGGTATCATTCATACTTCAATTGGTAAATCAACTTTTGCTCCAGAAAAATTGTATGAAAATGCAGTTGAGTTGATCCAAACTTTGGCGAAAATGAAACCATCAAGTGCAAAAGGTACTTATTTCAGAAGTATCCACGTAAGTAGTACTATGAGTCCAGGAATTATTGTAGATACCAAATCGGTACCTGGAATTTAATCAAATACGGCAATGAAAAAAGAAGAAAAAGGATTAGTAATTGACGCATTGGTTGAAAAGTTCACCCAATACAAGAATATCTATATTACAGATATATCTAGCTTAAACGCTAAAAAGACAAGTGACTTAAGAAGATTGTTGTTCAAAAACAACATTAATCTAGAAGTAGCAAAAAACACTTTGATCCAAAAAGCATTCGAAAAATCGGGTCGTGATTTTGGTGCCTTAGCAGATACCTTAAAAGGAAATAGTGCAATTATGTTCTGCGAAGACATGAAAGCACCAGCAAAGGCAATCAAAGAATTCAGAAAGAAGGATACCATTCCAGCATTAAAAGGTGCTTGTATCGACAGTGATGTATTTATCGGCGACAATCAATTAGAAGCTCTAATTGCATTGAAATCGAAAAACGAGTTAATCGGAGAAATCATTGGCTTGTTACAATCTCCTGCACAAAACGTAATCAGTGCATTGCAATCTGGTGGTAACACCATTGCTGGAGTAGTAAAAACATTATCAGAACGACCTGAGTAATTCAAGAAGAAAAAATAACAACAATTAATAACAATTAAATTTTAGACAAATGGCAGATTTAAAAGCGTTCGCAGAACAATTAGTTAACTTAACTGTAAAAGAAGTTAATGAGTTAGCTACAATTTTGAAAGATGAGTATGGTATCGAACCAGCAGCTGCTGCTGTAGCTGTTGCAGCTCCTAGTGCTGCTGCTGCTGAGGCTCCAGCTGAAAAAACATCTTTTGATGTAATTTTAAAGAGCGCAGGTGCAAACAAACTTAACGTAGTTAAGATTGTAAAAGACCTTACCGGTTTAGGCTTGAAAGAAGCTAAAGAATTGGTAGACGGTGCTCCAAAACCAATCAAAGAAGGCGTTGACAAAGCAACTGCTGAAGATCTTAAAGCTAAGCTTACTGAAGCAGGAGCTGAGATTGAACTTAAGTAGTTCGAAATCAAATGATTTTGAGAATGTGACCCCGACAAATGTCGTGGGTCACATCTTTGTTTATGCAAATCCAAGGATTGGTTAACCATTTAATTATATTTAACATTGGCCAAAAATATTAACCCGATAGGAGAAAGAATTTCATTCTCTTCTGTCAATCCTGTAATAGATTATCCAGATTTTTTGGATGTTCAATTGCAGTCGTTCAGGGAATTCTTTCAGTTGGATACAACCTCTGAAAGCAGAACTAACGAAGGCTTGTATAAGGTGTTTCTGGAGAATTTCCCGATTACCGATACAAGAAATATCTTCGTTTTAGAATTCCTTGATTATTTTGTTGATCCTCCTCGTTACTCAATTGATGAGTGTATTGAGCGTGGTTTAACATATTCGGTGCCTTTAAAGGCAAAATTGCGTTTATCATGTAACGACCCTGAGCACGAGGATTTCAAAACCATCGTGCAAGACGTGTATTTGGGAACTATCCCTTATATGACGCCTCGTGGAACTTTCGTTATTAATGGTGCAGAACGTATTATTGTTTCACAGTTGCACCGTTCACCTGGTGTATTCTTTGGACAAAGCTACCATACAAATGGTACTAAATTGTATTCGGCTCGTGTAATTCCATTTAAAGGAAGTTGGATTGAATTCGCAACAGATGTAAACAACGTAATGTATGCTTACATTGACCGTAAAAAGAAGTTTCCTGTAACTACTTTGTTACGTGCCATTGGTTTTGAATCTGATAAAGACATCTTAAATTTATTTGAATTAGCCGAAGAAGCAAAAGTGAGTAAATCTGGTTTGAAGAAAGTTCTTGGTCGCAAATTAGCTGCTAGGGTTCTTCGTACCTGGATTGAGGATTTTGTGGATGAGGATACAGGTGAGGTGGTATCG
Organism: Sediminibacterium sp.; assembly: GCA_017996795.1. Lineage (GTDB taxonomy): Bacteria > Bacteroidota > Bacteroidia > Chitinophagales > Chitinophagaceae > Sediminibacterium. The sequence goes on from JAGOGG010000068.1 coordinate 6,166, forward strand.
ATTGAGCGTAATGAGGTAATCATTGAGCGCGATACTATTTTAGAAGATGATCATATTGATTTAATTGTTGAAGCAGAAGTAAAATCAATTCTTTTGCATAAAAATGAGTCGAGCCATAACGATTTCGCTATTATCTTAAATACTTTACAAAAAGATACTGCCAATAGTGGAAAAGAGGCTCACGAACATATTTATCGTCAATTGCGTAATGCAGATCCACCTGATGAGGAAACTGCTCGTGGAGTAATTGAAAAATTATTCTTCTCAGAAAAACGTTACGATTTGGGTGATGTAGGTCGTTATAGAATCAACCGTAAGTTGAACAAAAACGAGCCTTTAAGCAACCGCGTATTAAGTAAAGACGATATTGTATCCATTATCAAGTATCTAATTGAATTATCTAATTCAAGAGCTGATGTGGATGATATTGATCACTTAAGTAATCGTCGTGTACGTACAGTAGGCGAGCAATTATATTCTCAATTTGGCGTAGGTTTAGCTCGTATGGCGCGTACTATTCGCGAACGTATGAACATCCGCGACAATGAGGTATTTACGCCAACAGATTTGATTAATGCTAAGACTTTGTCTTCAGTTATTAATTCATTCTTTGGAACCAACCAATTATCACAGTTTATGGATCAGACCAATCCTTTGGCGGAGATTACGCACAAAAGGAGGATGTCTGCCCTTGGACCTGGTGGTTTGAGCAGGGACCGTGCAGGTTTTGAGGTTCGTGACGTTCACTATACGCACTATGGACGTTTATGTACGATTGAAACTCCAGAGGGACCAAATATCGGATTGATTTCTTCTCTTTGTGTTCATGCAAAAATAAACAGCATGGGCTTTATTGAAACCCCTTATTTAAAAGTAGAGGGTGGAATCGTAAAGAACCATGAACCTGTTACCTATTTAAGTGCTGAAGACGAAGAAGGAAAGGTAATTGCGCAATCAAATGCTCGTTACGACGTAGATGGTAATTTCTTAGATCATAAAATTAAAGCTCGTTACGAAGGTGACTTCCCAATGGTGGAATCAGATAAATTGGAGTTTATGGATATTGCTCCAAATCAGATTGTATCTATTGCTGCATCTTTAATTCCGTTCTTAGAGCATAATGATGCGAACCGTGCCTTGATGGGATCTAACATGCAACGTCAAGCGGTGCCTTTGTTAAGACCACAAGCACCAGTAGTTGGTACTGGCTTAGAAGGTAGGGTAGCTAAGGATTCACGTACTTTATTAGTGGCAGAAGGAAAAGGAGTTGTTGAGTATGTAGATGCCAACGAAATTCGCATTCGCTACGAGCAAACTGAAACAGATAAATTAGTTAGTTTTGGTACTGATACCAAAATATATCCTCTCATTAAATTCCGTAGAACCAACCAGAATACTTGTATCAATTTAAAGCCTATTGTACGTAAAGGACAAAAGGTAGAAAAAGGAACAGTATTGTGTGAAGGTTATGCAACCGAAGGTGGTGAACTAGCACTTGGAAGAAATTTACAAGTAGCTTTCATGCCTTGGCAAGGATTTAACTTTGAGGATGCGATTGTTATCTCTGAAAAGGTAGTTAAAGAAGATATCTTTACTTCTATCCACATTACTGAATACGAATTAGAAGTTCGTGATACAAAACGTGGTGAAGAAGAATTAACCAATGATATTCCAAATGTAAGTGAAGAGGCAACTAAGAACTTAGATGAAAACGGATTAATCCGTGTAGGATGTGAAGTTGGTGAAGGTGATATTTTGATTGGTAAAATCACACCAAAAGGTGAGACAGAACCATCACCAGAAGAGAAGTTATTGCGTGCCATCTTTGGAGACAAAGCGGGTGATGTGAAAGATGCTTCTTTAAAGGCAATTCCTTCTACAAACGGTGTGGTAATAGACAAGAAATTGTTTGCCCGTGCTAAGAAAGAAAAATCGGCTAAAGTTGACGATAAATTGAAGTTGGCTAAGTTGAAAGACGAGCATGAAAAGAACTTAAAAGATATTAAAGAGATTTTGGTTGAAAAACTATTCTCTATTTTATCTGGCAAGACTTCATCTGGTGTATTCAATGTATACAACGAAGAGATTATTGCCAAAGGTTCTAAGTTTAGCATGAAGAACTTAAATGAGGTAGATTACTCAAACGTTATGGCCAACAACTGGACAAGCGATTCTGAAAAGAATGAGTTAATCCGCACTATTTTAACAAACTTCAAAAATAGACATAACCAAGAGTTAGCAGATTACAGAAGAAAAGAATATGCTATTAGCGTAGGGGATGAATTACCAACAGGTATTTTGAAACTTGCTAAAGTTTATATTGCTCAGAAGCGTAAATTGAAAGTGGGAGATAAGATGGCTGGACGTCACGGTAACAAGGGTATTGTAGCCCGTATCGTGCGCGAGGAGGACTTACCTTTCATGGACAATGGTAAGCCAGTGGATATCGTTTTAAATCCTTTAGGTGTACCTTCACGTATGAACTTGGGTCAGATCTATGAAACTGTTTTAGGATGGGCTGCAAAAGAGTTGGAGGTAAAATTTGCCACACCAATTTTTGATGGTGCTTCTGATGATCAGGTATTAGAATATACTCGTAAAGCTGGAATTCCAGATTGGGGTAAGACCTATTTGAACGATGGATTATCTGGAGCTCGTTTTGATCAACCGGTAACTGTGGGAGTAATCTATATGATTAAACTTGGACACATGGTTGACGATAAGATGCATGCTCGTTCGATAGGACCATATTCATTGATTACCCAACAACCGTTGGGTGGTAAGGCACAGTTTGGAGGTCAGCGTTTTGGTGAGATGGAGGTTTGGGCATTAGAGGCATATGGTGCAGCTAATATTCTACAAGAAATCTTAACCTTGAAATCTGATGACATTCTTGGTCGTGCTAAGACTTATGAAGCAATTGTGAAAGGCGATAATTTACCTACACCAGGTATACCAGAATCGTTTAACGTATTGGCACATGAGTTACGTGGATTAGGTTTAGAACTTTCACTTGAGTAAAAATAATCATCATACCAAAGAGGGCAGCAAAATTGTTGCCCTTTATGGTGTGATATCACAAAATAAAACAACGCAAACATGTCTTTGAAAAAAGAACAAAAAATAAAAGCCAACTTCACCAAGATTCGCATTGGCCTAGCGTCGCCCGAGAGTATTCTTACAAAATCTTTTGGGGAGGTAACCAAACCTGAAACCATAAACTACCGCTCATTCAAACCTGAAATGGGTGGATTGTTTTGCGAAAGGATTTTTGGGCCTATCAAGGATTACGAATGTCATTGTGGTAAATACAAGCGTATTCGCTACAAAGGCATCGTGTGCGATCGTTGCGGTGTGGAAGTTACAGAAAAGAAAGTAAGACGTGAGCGCATGGGGCACATCAATTTGGTGGTTCCTGTTGCACATATCTGGTATTTCCGTTCACTTCCAAACAAAATTGGATATTTACTAGGATTACCATCTAAGAAATTGGATATGGTAGTTTATTATGAGCGCTATTTAGTTTGCCAACCAGGTATTAAGGCAAATGACGGTGTTCAGAACTTAGATTTATTAACTGAAGAGGAGTATTTAGATATTTTAGATACATTACCAAAAGATAACCAACATTTAGACGATGCAGACCCTAACAAGTTTATCGCTAAAATGGGAGGTGAGGCTTTGTGGTTTATGTTGTCTCGCATTGATTTAGATACATTAAGTTTCGACTTACGTATTAAAGCCAGTACAGAAACATCTCAACAACGTAAGAACGAAGCTTTAAAGCGTTTGAAAGTTATTGAAGGTTTCCGTAACTCTCAACGTCATGGCGATAATCGTCCTGAGTGGATGGTAGTAAAAATTCTTCCAGTTATTCCACCAGAATTAAGGCCTTTGGTTCCATTAGAAGGTGGAAGATTTGCAACTTCGGATTTAAATGACTTGTATCGTCGTGTAATTATTCGTAATAACCGTTTGAAGCGTTTGATGGAAATCAAAGCTCCAGAGGTGATTTTACGTAATGAGAAGCGTATGTTACAG
>JAGOGG010000069.1 GCA_017996795.1 Sediminibacterium sp.
ATGAAAGTAAGTTTGAATTGGAAAGAAGCATTGGCTTTTGATGCAACTGGAGAAGACGGTCATGTGGTGAGAATTGACACTTCAAAAGAAAACGGAGGATTAGACAGTGGCATGAATCCTAAACGTTTATTATTGGCTTCCCTTTGTGGTTGCAGTGCAATAGATGTGATTGATATTTTGAACAAAATGAAAGTGGCGTTCAGCAAATTAGAAGTTACTGCTGAAGCAGATCAAACCGAAGAGCATCCAAAAACATTTACACATATCGACTTGGTGTATCATTGCGATGTTCAACCAGAAGACGAAGATAAATTGAAGCGTGCTGTTTCTTTGTCGATGGATAAGTATTGTGGTATATCAGCAATGTTGGCCAAACATTGTCCCATCAATTATAGTACACAATTAATCTAGCTGAGTTTTTCTACCCACTTACGAATCACTTTGTAAGCAATGAGGTATTTAAGAAACAGAAGCATACTGTATTTGAAAGATATCCAATTAATGTCTAATACTAAAGCACCCCAAGCTTGCTTTAAAGCAGCTTCTGTGTCGTTTAGTTCATGATAAATCTTATGGGATAGTTGTGCAAAGTGTTGAGAGAAATATTTTTTAGACATGGCATTTACTTCGTCTCTAACATCTAGAGGCAAATAAGCTCTAATAATGCCAATCACTTTGGTTACGTCTTCAATATTCTTACCAGATTTTAAAGCTTCTGAGTAGAGTGCTTTCCCATGAATTCTAAAATTAGCCAATACTTTAGGCACGTATGCTAAATCTGCGTGGGCAGCAATTCTAACGGTCATTTCCCAGAACTCACCATGCTCTGATCCAAAATAACTACCCAACTTTTCATAAGTAGTTCTTTTAATCACCATGGCAGAAGGTTCCGTATTTTGTCTAAGCGCAACGGCTTTTACCCAGTTTTTTAATAAGCCTCTTTCCTTAGCCAAGGGTTGGTGTTTCCAAATAGGTGTTCCTCTTTCATTAATATATTGAAACTCGGTAAATGCGGCCCCCACCCTCGGGAAGTCGTTAAACAACGATAAAATTTCATCGTAAAAACCAGGCATTACATAATTATCCCCGTATAAAAGGTGCACATACTTTCCTCTAGAAAGTTTAATACAAGTTTCTAAATTTCTTAATCGTCCTACTTTGCTGGGTTGTCTAAAATATCCAATCCTACCCTTACCAGTGTCTTTAACCAATTGCTCAACATCGCCGTCTGTGCTGGCATCATCCACCACCAACATTTGCATAATACCCATTCCCTGATCTAACTCTAGAATGGATAATAAAGTAGTGTTTAAATAAGTGAAGGTATTGTCAACGGCAATCATAACCGACCAAATAGGTTGGTCAGTTTCATCGTGCATTGGTGCTATTAGCGGCGGCCTAGAAGGTATTCTCTCTCGTTGTTCTGGTTTACGCATTTCGGGGGTTAATGTTCCAAATAAATTACCCTAATTTGGATGCTAAAAATAAAGCAAATTTGTTTAATACCCACTAAATAAGGCTTGTATGTCTCAAAGTAAACAGAATTTTGTGGTTCAAAAGTGGGTTACAGCGCTTAGTGTGATCTTGTTTGTACTAAAAATCACTGCCTATTATTTAACTGATTCCCTTGCTATACTATCGGATGCATTGGAAAGTATTGTTAATATAGTAGCAGGTTTTATTGGATTATACAGCTTGTATGTTGCTTCTAAACCAAGAGACGAAGACCACCCATATGGTCATGGTAAAGCAGCATTTGTATCGGCAGCAGCAGAAGGCAGTCTTATTATTGCAGCCGGTATATTAATTATTTATGAAACTATTGTAAATATGCTGGCCAACCATACCGTACAACAATTGGATCAAGGTATGTGGTTAGTAGGAGCAACAGCAGTGCTCAATTATTTTGCTGGAGCCATTTGCATCAAGATTGGTAAAAAGAATAAATCATTGGCATTAGAAAGCAGTGGGAAGCATTTACAAATTGATACCTTTTCAACGGTAGGGGTATTAATGGCAATTGCCTTAATGTACCTGACCCATTTGTATTGGATTGATAAAGTGATTGCATTTATATTAAGTGGCTGGATTATCTATAATGGATATACTATTTTACGCAAATCACTTGCCGGCATCATGGATGAAGCAGATGAACAAATGCTAAAAGAATTTATTCAAGTACTAGAAACAAATAAAAAAACAAATTGGATAGACTTGCACAATTTAAGGGTAATAAAATATGGTGATTTATTGCATATTGATTGCCACTTAACCCTACCCTGGTATTTGAATATTCATGAAGCCCATGTAGAAATTGATGAATTATCCAATTTAATCAAAACCAATTTTGGAGATGCCATTGAACTTTTTGTACATACCGACGGTTGTTTAAATTTCAGTTGCGCTATTTGCACTAAAAAAGACTGTACAGTAAGAACCCAACCATTTCAACAACAATTGGATTGGACCATTGAGAATGTGGTCTCTAATCAAAAACACAGTCTTGCCAAGCAGGTTTAAAATAGGTAACTTGCAGGCTCAAATAATACGATTATGGATAGTTGGAAACAATACCAAGACGCACACAAAGAAGAATTTTTAGCGGAATTAATTGATTTATTAAAAATACCTAGCATTAGTGCCCGATCTGAAAATAAAGCAGATATGTTGCATTGTGCAGAAGTGGTAAAACAAAGACTAGCAGAAGCAGGTGCAGATACGGTTACTATTTATCCTACTCAAGGTCATCCAATTGTTTACGCAGAAAAAATAAGTGATCCAAGTAAACCTACTGTGTTGGTGTACGGTCACTATGATGTACAACCAGCTGATCCATTAGAATTGTGGCATAGCGGTCCATTTGAGCCCGTAATAAAAGATGGGAAAATATACGCGCGTGGATCTGCTGATGATAAAGGGCAATTTTATATGCATGTAAAAGCATTGGAAACATTTACCAAAACCAATTCTTTTTGTACCAATATTAAATTTCTCATTGAAGGAGAAGAAGAAATAGGCAGTCCTAATTTGGCTGAGTTTGTTAAAGCCAATAAGGAGTTATTAAAAGCAGATGTGATTTTAATTTCGGATACTTCTATGTTGAGTATGGAAAATCCTTCCATCGATATTGGTGTGCGTGGATTAAGTTATATAGAAGTAGAAATCACTGCTGCTAACAGAGATTTACATAGTGGTGTATATGGTGGAGCAGTAGCCAATCCTATTACTGTTTTAGCACAAATGATTGCTTCTTGTCATGATGAAAACAATCATATCACAATCCCTGGTTTTTATGATGATGTAGTAGAAGCAACCCCAGCAGAAAGAGAAAAAATGGCCAAAGCACCATTTGATGAATCGGCATATAAAGCCGATTTAGGCATTACTGAATTATGGGGAGAGAAAGGGTTTACTACCAATGAAAGAACTGGTATCCGCCCAACATTAGAAGTGAATGGAATTTGGGGTGGTTATACAGGAGAAGGCGCTAAAACGGTATTGCCTTCTAAGGCAACAGCAAAAATTTCTTGCAGATTGGTGCCCAATCAATCTTCATCAATCATCACTAAAAAAGTATTGGATTATTTCCACAGCATAGCACCTGCAGGCGTTACTGTTAAAGCAGCTGAACACCATGGAGGAGAACCCTATATGACTCCAATTGATTCTATTGAATATAAAGCTGCTGCTAAAGCTGTAGAAACTTGTTTTGGAAAAGAGCCGATACCTGTAAGAGGTGGAGGAAGTATTCCAATTTGTGCATTATTTGAAAAAGAATTGGGATTGAAAATTGTATTCTTAGGTTTTGGATTAGACAGCGATAATTTACATAGTCCTAATGAAAAATACAATTTAGAAAACTACTATAAAGGCATTGAAACCATTCCGTACTTCCACCATTATTTTGCAGAAATGAAACAATAAGCATGGCGGTTGAAAAAGAAAAATTAAGAATAGATAAATACCTCTGGAGTATCCGGCTTTTTAAAACAAGAAGCCAAGCGGGGGATGCCTGTAGCAAGGGGAAAGTAAAATACCATGGAGATTCAGTAAAATCATCTAGGGTAGTTGCAGTTGGAGATGAATATGAAGTTAAAACAGAGGGGAAAAAATGGGTCATTAAAGTAACAGGATTGTTGCATACTAGGGCCGCTTACCCAGAAGCTATCAAGCATTATATTGATATTACACCAGCAGAAGAATTAGATCGAATTAAATTTGAATCAGCTAGTTTTCATACCGGTAAAAGATTAAGTAAAGTAGGTAGACCTACCAAGAGAGATCGAAGAGACTTGGGCGAGTTCATGAATTAAAGAATCCTTTTAATTATTGACTATGATGACGATTGATATTATTACTGTGGTGCCCGATTTATTAGAAGGACCCTTTAGTCATAGCATCATGAAAAGAGCACAAGACAAAGGATTGCTCACTGTTCGAACCCACAACTTGCGTAAATGGGCCATCAATAAACATGCACAGGTAGACGATTACCCCTTTGGCGGTGGAGCTGGAATGGTATTGATGTGCGAGCCATTGGCCAATGCAATTGAAGAGTTGCAACGCAACACTACTTACGATGCCATTATTTATATGACTCCAGATGGCAAAACATTTGATCAACCCATGGCCAATCAATTATCGATGGAGCAAAATCTCTTAATTATTTGCGGTCATTATAAAGGAATTGATCAAAGAATAAGAGACCAATATATAACCATGGAAATTTCTATTGGCGACTATGTATTGAGTGGAGGGGAATTGGCCGCTGCGGTGGTGGTAGACGCAATAGGAAGATTAATTCCAGGAGTATTAAGTGATGAAACTTCTGCCCTTACCGATTCCTTCCAGGATAATTTATTGGCCCCACCTGTATATACCCGTCCGGCCGATTTTAGGGGAATGAAAGTTCCGGAGATCCTTTTACAAGGCGATCCAAAAAAAGTAGAAGAATGGCGTTTTGAGCAGTCTGTAGAAAGAACCAAAACAAGAAGACCCGATCTTTTTAGAGAAGATTAATTGGGCGTTTATCCGTTCATTCTGCCACTAAGCATATTAAATAGGGCTTTCTAGCATAATTTATATCAAATTTGCAGCGGCTAAAATTGACTTTCCCAGCCGTTCAAATTTATGAGAGTATTCATTTTATTTTTATTCGTTGCTTATACTTCCCAATTAACTGCTCAGGTTCGGAATGGTGAAACTTTTCAAAAGGATTACCAAATCAAAATTGCGAAAACAACTAGCCCCATTAAAATAGATGGATTATTTGATGAAGAAGTTTGGAGTAGGGCACAAAAAGTAAGTTCGTTTTGGGAAAAATATCCCGACGATAAAAAAAAGGCCAAACACGCTACAGAAGTTCAAACTGCATATGATGACAAGTATTTGTATGTAGCGTATACTGCATTTGATTCAGGAAAAGTATTTATACAAAGTTTAAAAAGAGATGTTGGTCACGACGGAAACGATTGTGTTGCATTAGTTATTGATCCAGTGAATACAAGAAACAATGGATTCTTCTTTGTTGTAAATGCTTACAACGCACAAAGTGAAGATCAATTAGTTACAGGTGGGGATGGTGTTTCATTTAGCTGGGATCAAACTTGGTTTTCAGAAACTAAAAGATATGGAGACCGTTGGACTGCTGAAATTGCGATACCGTTTAAATCTATTCGTTACCCTGCCGATAAAAAATTATGGGGGATTAATTTTTTGAGGGTAGATACCAAAACCAATGAATACTCAACATGGACCAATGTGCCAGTCAATTTTGCTTCACATGATGTGGGTTATACTGGGGCCTTGGTTTGGGAAGATGCACCCCCCAAACCGGGTGCCAATACGGTATTTGTGCCGTTTGTAACAACAGAAGTGACGGAGAATAGATTGAACGGAGATCCAGTAACGGCCAAACCCAATGCAGGTTTTGATGCAAAAATTGGATTAACCTCTTCCCTCAATTTAGACCTTACTGTAAACCCAGACTTCTCTCAAATTGAAGTGGATAGGCAGGTAACCAACTTAACTCGATTCAATATTTTCTTCCCAGAAAGAAGAACCTTCTTTTTAGAAAATGCAGACTTGTTTTCAGGATATGGTATAGATCCTATCAGGCCTTTTTATTCAAGAAGAATTGGACTAAATAAAAACGGAAATAAAATTCCCATACTATTTGGTGCAAGGGTTACTGGAAATATTGCGAAGAAAACGCGTATTGGATTTATGAATATGCAAACAGGTAGGCAAGGTGATTATGCACCAGAAAATTATACAGCGTTTTCATTGGATCAAAGAGTGTTTAATCGTTCGGTTATTAAGGGCTATTTTTTAAATAGAGCCAATTTTATGACCGATGCAGAAAAAAAAGCCAACCCCTTGGATGCCTTTAGTAGAAACGCTGGTATTGAATACAATTATTCTGATTTAGAAGGAAAATGGGGTGCATGGGCTACTTATCATCAATCTTTTAAACCGGGGATTAAAAAAGACAACGCATATTATAGTTTAGGGGTATCATACAATAGTAGAAATTTCAACTTTGTTCAAGACCTTACTAATTTAGGAACGAATTACTATGCTGATATGGGTTTTATTGAGAGAATTGAAAACTATGATGCAGCAAGAGATACGGTTGTTCGTGTTGGATTTAAACATTCTTATACCAGTGGAGAATACAAAATTATACCAACAAAGGGAAAACTAATTGGAATCAGATTTGAATTAGAAAACTATATTGTATTTAATCAAGACAATAGTTTTAATGAAAGAAATACCAGTTTTAGCAATAGTATTGAATTTAGAAACACTTCCAGATTTAGTTATGGCATCAACAATTCAGAAGTAGATTTATTGTTTCCAATCTCTTTTACAGACGCTACCCCGTTACCTGTAAACAAATACAAGTATCAAAATATAGAAATGAATTATCGTTCCGATTTCAGAAGACCATTTAGTTTCAGGGTAAGTGGAGGAACAGGCGGATTTTATAACGGAACCAACCGAAGTTTATCGGCTGGGATTACATTTAGAAAGTTACCCAATACCAATTTGGACTTGAATTTTCAATACAATAAATTGGAGTTCCCTGGTACTTACGGATCAACAGAACTATTCTTGATATCGCAAAGGACTGAAATTAATTTCTCTACTAAATTGTTTTGGACCACATTTTTCCAATACAATACGCAAAGAAACAATATGAATATCAATAGCAGATTGCAATACCGATTTAAGCCAATGAGCGATCTGTTTCTTGTTTATACAGACAATTATTTTACATCGCCTTTATTTAAAAGTAGAAACAGAGCGCTCGTATTTAAGTTAAACTATTGGCTTAATTTATAAACAGCTTATTTTATACCAATTACAGGTACCTGTTTATCGTTGATCATTTTATTTAATTGCTTAAGATCGGTATCTATTATTTTTTGAAGCTTAACCAATTGTGCATTGGCCTGACCACTCAAATCGGCAAACGCTTCACGAACCTGCTTACTCGGTGCGTTTTGACCACTAGCAGCTACCCCGTATAAACCAGAAATTTTATCATTCAAGCGAATAGGGAAGTTTAATACATCTTGGCCACTTTTTGCTTTGGTTTGATACAATGCTTCTTCAATGGCAGTCAATTGTTTGCTAACACTATCAGCAAACTGCTTTAAGTCTTTATTAGACTTTGCGTCTACTCTTGAATTAAGATCGGTAATTTGGGTTCTTATGGTTCTGATATTTTTAATGGCTTTTTGTACTTCATTAAATTTATCACGAACAGATAATAAGAAAGAAACCTGTGCATCATAATCTGCTTCAGTTGCTTGATATACCGGATTCGGTTTTATAACAAATGCAATTTCAGTAGAATCATTTCCGTATTTAATTTTTGCAGTGTATTTACCAGGTGCAGCTTTGGCAGCACCAATACCTCCAGTCCACAAAATCATTCCATCCGCTCTTTCAGCAGGAGGATAGTTTTGATCCCATACAAATTGATTCACCCCTTCAGTAATTTCAATTTGATCTTCAGCTACTTTAGTAAAACTGCTGAAAGTTTTAATTGGCTTCCCTTTTTTATCCATTACGGTAATAGATAATTTAGCACTATCTGTTACTCCTTTTAAGTGATAGTTGATTACGGTACCCTGAGGAGGATTCGCTCCTGCATTTGGTTCTGTTGCAACGGCACCGCGCCTTCTTCGTCCACCCCCTTCGGTTCTATAAGAATCGTTTACTGGAAATACATGTAAACTTTTTTCTAAGATAGCGGCACTCTTTTGTTGTACAATTGTCAAATCATCAATGACCCAGAAAGAACGACCCTGTGTTGCAACAATTAAGTCATTGTCTTTTAAAGCAATATCTGTAATAGGTACAATCGGAAGATTTAATTGGAAAGGCTTCCAACTTGCACCATCATTATAGCTGATATACATCCCAAACTCTGTACCAGCATACAATAAACCCTGCACTTTTCTATCTGCTCTAATGGCGCGAGTAAAATGCATATTGTTAATGCCTGTAGTTATTTTAGTCCAGGTTTTACCATAATCGTTTGTCTTGAATAAATATGGAGTATAATCGTCTGACTTGTATTTAGTACCAGCGAAAAATGCCGTTCCTTTTCTAAATGGATCTGTTTCAATACAATTCCACATCATCCATTTTCCCGCTTCTGGAGGAGTTACATTGCTCCAATTTTTACCCCCATCTTGGCTTACATGAATCAACCCATCATCGCTACCGGTCCAGAGTACATCTTTTTCTAAAGCAGATTCTGTTGCAGCAAAAATGGTAGAATAATATTCAACAGAAGTATTGTCTTTGGTGATAGGACCGCCACTAGGGCCTTGTTTTGATTTATCATTGGTAGTGAGGTCTGGACTAATCATATCCCAGCTCTGTCCTTCATTTTCAGTTGAAAATAAATGGTTACCGGCAGTGTATAATTTCTTTGGATTATGTGGTGAAAAGAAAATAGGGAAATTCCACTGGAATCTATATTTCAACACATCAGCACCAGCACCCATTGGATTATCAGGCCAAACATTGATGGCTCTATTTTCACCTGTGCGATGATCGAGTCTAGATAAATAACCTCCATAGTTTCCACCGTAAACAATCTCCGGGTTTAATGGATCTGCAACAACATGGCCGCTTTCTGATCCAGCAGTTACATCCCAATCGCGTGAAGTAATTCCAGCACCAGATGTTCTACTTTTAATTCGAACGGTAGAATTATCTTGTTGTGCACCTAGAATTCTATAAGGAACCGCATTGTCTGTAGTTACACGATAGTATTGACCAGTAGGTTGATTATCCATGGTGCTCCAATTATTGCCACCGTCAAAACTTACTTGTGCACCACCATCATCTGCAACAATCATGCGCTTACCATCTTCTGGATCAATCCATAAATCATGGTGATCTCCATGTGGAGTATTAATCGACTGAAAAGTTCTTCCCCCATCGGAGCTCTTCATGAAATTCACGTTGGGGCAATAAACCAAATTTTCATTCTTCGGATCCACATATACTTTGGTATAGTACCAAGCACGTTGGCGAATATTGTTATCGCTACTGGTTAAAGACCAAGTTTCACCTGCGTCTTCACTTTTGTATAATCCACCATTACTATTTTCAATGATGGCATACACTTTTTCTGGATTGGAAGGAGCAACTGCAACACCCACAATACCCCATAAGCCCTTCGGCATGCCTTTTTTATTAATTAATGGAACCCATGTTTCTCCACCATCAGTGCTCTTGTATAAACCACTGCCTTCTCCACCACTTTCCATACTATAAGGTGTGCGAATCACTCTCCACATACCTGCATAAAATACATCTGGATTACCGGGCTCCATCACTAAATCGGAAGCACCAGTTTGATTATTGATGTATAAAGTTCTTTTCCAAGTTTTACCTCCATCAGTGGTTTTATAAACACCTCTTTCTTCGTTAGGACCAAATAAATGACCTACCACTGCAGCCCAAACTGTATTGGGATCTTTAGGATGAATCACTAATCGAATAATATGTCTGCCATCATTTAAACCAATATTCTTCCATGTTCTTCCTGCATCTGCACTTCGCCATACACCACCCAATCCTTCAGCCACATTGCCTCTCATGGTGTTTTCACCTTCTCCTGCATAAACAATAGATTCATCACTTGGCGCAACAGCTACCGCACCC
>JAGOGG010000257.1 GCA_017996795.1 Sediminibacterium sp.
GGTAGGTCGTTTTCTATTTAGCCCTCCAAATTGCGTATTTTTAACCATAAATAAGGAATATGCGTTTTTTGATGTTCAGTGTGTTGATATTGGTTCAGTTTCAAGGCTTATTGGCCCAACAAAAAAAGGTAGTTACTGGGGGAAGGGAGATCGCTATTACGCTCACCCCCCTTAAAAATTGTACGGTGTACTTGGGTAGTTATTTTGGGAAAGGGATGACTTTAGTAGATTCAACTCGTTTAGACCAGAATAGTAAAGGGGTATTTAAAGGACCTAATAAGCTGACCACTGGAATTTATTTTGTTGTTTCTCCTACTTATACCATACAATTTGAGTTGTTGATGGATCCTCAGCAAAGATTCAGTATTCAGGCAGACACCAGTGCAAAAGAATCGGCCATCATCAAGGGCTCGCCCGATAACGACTTGTTTAAAAACTATGCTGTTTTTTCTAATGAAAAAGGAAGAATGCTACAGCAACTCAAATTGGCTTTGCAGTCTACCAATGGTGCAGAAGCAGATAAAATAAGGGCATCTATTGCCAGCACAGAAAAAGAAATCAAACAGTACCAGATCAATATTCACAAGACCCATCCTACCTCTTTATTGTCTACGCTGTTTTATATTATGCAGCGTCCTGAATTGCCACCAGTGCCAATTGTAAAGGGTAAGCCAGATTCTGCCTATCCATACCAATATGTAAAACAACACTATTGGGACAATGTATTATTTAATGAGGATCGATTATTAAGAACCCCTTTTTTTGAACCTAAGCTGGATGAGTATTTTAAATACTATGTTTCTGCAGACCCCGATTCTATTATTTCTGAAGTAAAGCAAATGTTGTTGATGGCTAAAACTGGAAAAGAAATTTATCCTTATTTGCTAACCAAGTTTACCAATAAATACATCAATCCTGAATTCATGGGGCAGGATAAGGTATTTGTATACCTTTTTGAAAATTTTTATGCAAAAGGGGATACGGTACTATTAAATCCAGCGTCTCGAAAATCAATTACCGAAAGGGCTTATAGCTTAATGGCCAACCAAATTGGTCAGCAAGCACCTGTGCTTAATTTAACCGATACCAGTGGCAAGAAAGTGGGACTATATACCATCAATGCTCCATTTACCATCGTAACATTTTGGGATCCCAACTGCGGGCACTGTAAAGAAGAAATACCCAGATATGATTCTATTTACCAAGCAAAGTGGAAGTCAAAAGGGGTAGCGATTTATTCTGTCAATATTTACGAAAATGAAAATTCAGCCTGGAAAAAATTTATAGTAGATCGCAAATTGTCTACCGATTGGTACCAAGTATATCAAACCAAAGAAGATAAACAAGCAGAAGAAAAAGCGGGCTTGCCCAACTATAGGCAGTTATATGATATTTTTAAAACCCCTACAGTTTATTTACTAGACGATAAAAAGCGCATTTTAGCAAAGCAATTGACATTGGAACAATTTGATGCTTTAATGGATGCTAAAAAACGCTAATGAAATTTTATGATTAATCTCATTTTTTAAAAAAATTGGGCATTTTAAATTTATCTGTATTAAAATAGATATTTAATTAAGATAGAATGAAAAGCAATTCTGATATTGATCAATTGATTCCCGATTTTAAATCGGCATCTAAATTTGAAGAGCTGGTAAATCAGTTTTTTGAAAATGACTCAATTACTATTCCTTTGCTTGCAAAAAAAATGACTATAAGTGTTTCTACATTAGAGCGATTAGTAAAAACAAAGTACGGCATTACGCCAAAACAATTTATTACAGATTATAAATTATCTAAAGCGGAAATATTAATAAGACAAGGCAATAAAAATATTAAACAAATAGCATCAGAAATTGGATTTAATTCTGTTGCTTATTTTTGTCATTGCTTTAAAAAAAAATTTGGAAAACCGCCAAGATCCTACTCTAATTTTACTAAGAATAAATAGTGTTGTAAAATATTAATAAACCGCATTCACCACATTCCAAATTACCTTGGGTTTTCCTAGGGTATAATAGTGTAAAACGGGAACACCAAATGCTTTGAGTTCCTTGCTTTGTTGTATCAACCATTCAGTTCCTACCTGCTCGCAATCTGCATCTGTTTTACATTTTGAAATGGCATTGGATAAATCGGTAGGAATGTCTACATGAAATATTCTGGGTAATACAGACAATTGTTTTTTATTGGTGATGGGTTTTAATCCTGGAATGATAGGAACGGTGATGCCCATATCTCTACAAGCTTTTACGTAATCGTAGAATTTTTGGTTGTCAAAAAACATCTGGGTCATGATATAGTCTGCACCCGCATCTACTTTTTCTTTTAAGCGTTGTAAGTCTATTTCTAAATTGGGGGCTTCAAAATGCTTTTCGGGGTAACCGGCAGTACCAATACAGAAATTGGTTTTTCCTCCATTTTGTATGTCTTCGTCTAAGTAAATTCCACTGTTTAAATTCACCACTTGCTTTTGCAAATCAATGGCAAATTTATGTCCATCGGCTTCTGGTTCAAAACTGGCTTCGTTTTTAGCAGCATCCCCTCTTAACACCAATACGTTGTCAATTCCTAAAAAGTTGAGGTCTATGAGCGCATCTTCACTTTCTCTTTTGTTAAATCCGCCACAAATAAAGTGGGGCACCGTGTCTATGCGGTAATGGTTCATAATAGCGGCACAGATCCCAACGGTACCAGGGCGCTTGCGCACTTCTACTTTTTCAAAAGTGCCATCGGCTTTCTTTTTAAAAGCAGTTTCACTTCTATGATA
>JAGOGG010000070.1 GCA_017996795.1 Sediminibacterium sp.
AGAATATCCAATTTGATTGTTGAAACGTACAGTCAAATTATTGCTTTTGTGTTCAATATTCAATCTTACAGTGTATCTGGTTAAGCTAGAACCTAAGTCGATACCTTGTTGATCAAACATACCAGCTGATAAGAAGAAATTCGTTTTCTCATTACCCCCAGATAAGTTGAATTCATGTGTTTTAGAAAGACCTGTTCTATACAAGATATCTGGCCAGTTAGATTCAATTCCTTTAATACTATCGTATAAGAATTGCTTTCTAGCAGCAGTCATACCTACAGGTACAGCTGGGTTGTTTGGAGAATAAGTCCAACCCGGAGTATTTGTAAAACGCTCCCTCTCTTCGTAAGCAAACATTTCAGCAGTATTCATCAAATTCAAACGACTGAAATCAGGCGCTTGAGTGATTCCGTACTGTGTTCTGTAAGTTAAATTGGTAGGACCTGATTTACCCTTCTTTGTAGTAATTACAATAACACCAGTACCACCTCTAGCACCATATAAAGCAGCAGAGTTTGCATCTTTTAATACAGTAATAGATTCGAAGTCATTGGGGTTAATGGTCTGCATATCAAATGCAGGCAAAGGAACTCCATCAATAACATACAAAGGCTGTGCACCAGCTCCTGCAATTGATTGAATACCTCTAATGGTAACTGTTGCAGAAGTACCTGGTTGACCAGATCCAGAGTTAACCAACATACCTGGAACACGACCTTGCAAAGCTTGGTCAAATGAACCTACTGGTACAGTTTCTACTACTTTACCGCTTAGTACAGCAGCAGCACCAGCAAACTGGGTTTTCTTTTCTCTAGCATAACCGGTAACAACCACTTCATCCAAATTTTCTACAGTTGAACTTAATGATACATTTACGGTGTTGCCTTTACCTAATTTTATTTCCTTTGGCGCTAAGTTTAAGCCAGAAATAACTAAGGCTGTAGCGGTTGACGGAACAGAAATAGAGTAGCTACCATTTTCCTTAGTTAGTGTACCACCTGTGGTACCTTTCACCAATACAGAAGCCCCCGACACGGGTTTTCCACTCTCGTCTGTTACGGTTCCTGTGATAGTTCTGTTTTGAGCCTGTAGTTGAAACAGACTGAACAACAGACACAGGAATACTGTGACTAGTTTTCTCATGATTCAGTTTTTAAGTTTTTGGAATGCTAATATAGTTAAAGAAAGATTAAAAGCCCTGTTTTGTAGGGTAATAAATGTTTGAACGGTAAAAAAAATTACTCAAATTAATACCATACCAATCTTAATTTATAGTTAAATAGTAATAAGAATAGTTACATATTATAATTTAATTAATTTTATAAATAATTAAGAAATTTCCCTATAAAAATGGCTATTTTCTAATGTTTCCGCCCCAGATTGGGAATATTTCAAAAATAAAAGAGGCCCGGATATGAATCAGGGCCTCTCTAATAAAATCAACTTTTCAGATTAGTTGTCTGTACAAAGTGGGTTCAACAATAATTCAGTTGAAGAAATTGGCCAGATATATTGCTGTGCCGTTGCTGCAATTGATGCAACACCCGGCTTAGCAGGCAAAGGCAACCCTAAACGTGTTAAGTCTGTTCCGGCTAAACCTTCTCCTAAAAATTCAATTCTTCTTTCTGTTAAGATTGCATTAGCCAAAGCATCTGAATTTGCAAAGTCTGCAGCAGTAAATACAGTTGAAGCATCAGAACGTCCTCTAATTGCATTCAACAAAGCAATGGCTTGTGCATCCACTGTACTAGTAGATCTCACTCTTGCTTCAGCTAAGTTTAACAATACTTCCGCGTAACGAATTACAGGAGCGTAATCGGTGAATATAGAAGGAACACTGTATTTGGTTAAATAGCTTTTACCGCCAAATACACCAATCATAGTTCTTCTTCTATCGGTTGATTTCCAACCAGCGTCAGAAATAATACCTGTAGATAATAAAGAATACTCCCCATTACCACCATTGAACGCAGCTGGTCCATAATAGTATCCTAACTGATTTTGACCACCAGGAGCTTCATTAGAAGCAAAAGGCATAGATAAAATAGACTCGGTAGTGGTATAGGTTTTAAATACATTGGTAACATCAGATTGTAAAGCATGTGCAACGCCTGAAGTAGCGGTGAAAGGAGCCGTAGCGCTTACAATTTTATTTGCTTCTGTAATTACATCTGCATACCTGCGCATGCTCATATAAACCCTTGTTTTTAAAGCAATAGCAGTGTTTCTATGCGCACGGGTAGTGTTATTGAAAGCATTGCTATTAGAAGTAGGCAAATTGGTTTCAGCAAAATTTAAATCTGCTAAAATTTGCGCATATACTTCTGCAACAGTTGCTCTTGCTTGAGCATAATTATCAGAACCCGTATTTCCCTTTAAACGCAAAGGAACACCTGGCTTAGAACCATTACCATCCCAAAAAGGACGAGCATACAATTGCAATAAAGAGTAATAACTCATTGCTCTTAATAAACGAGCTTCCGCTTGATAATTGTTTGAAACGGTTGCTCCAACAACTGCAGTTCCTTTTGCAGCCATCCCATCTAAAAAAACGTTAGACAAGTTGATTACATAGTAAGCCCTAGACCAATGGTTTTGAACAGAATTGGTAGAACTATTAGAAGGAGTGTAGTTCCAAACATCAAAGCCGGTAACCACATTGGTTCTATCGTTCATAAAATCGCCACCACGGATATCGTTAAAAATCATGTAACGACCACCGTACATACCGGCATTTTTAATAGAAGCATAAATTGAGCGAACCTGTCCTTCAATTCTGTCTTTGCTATCAAAAGCAGTAAGATCAGAGATTACATTGGTTGGAACCGGGTTCACAAAATTTTCTTTGGCACATGAGCTTAATTGAACCAGCCCAGCAGCCATCAAAACATATATAAGGTTCTTTTTCATTTTTCTGAATTAATAGTTTAACAATTAGAATCCAACATTTAAACCAATAGTAATAGTACGTTGGTTGGCTACTGTATTTCTGTCAATACCAAAGTTGGTAGTTCCATTTCCGTTTGAAGAAACCTCAGGATCTGGACCAGGATATTTGGTAATGATTAACAAGTTGTTTCCAGAAACATAAAATCTTGCATTCGAAATTTTAGCTTTATCTAACAATGTTTTAGGAAGATTGTATCCAACAGTTAAAGTTCTTAACTTAATGAAGTCGCCTTTGAACACGTTAATATCAAGAGGGAAAGAAGATCCGTTTGATACGTTGTCTCCAAAAACAGGCTTTGGAAATTCAGTAACATCACCAGGCTTCTGCCATCTGTTTAATACACCCACTTCATTGTTCCAGAAACGTTGATCTCTTAAACCTGCTTGAGTACCATAATACAACCAGTTGCCCATTTGGTAAGTAAACAATGCATTCAATTCAAAGTTTTTGAATCTCAAGTTGTTTTCCCATCCACCAAATATTTTGGCATTGGTGTTTTTGTATACAATCGCATCTGCACTACTTACAGTTGGTGCAGTTGTTCCATCAGCATACATAAATCTTGCTTGACCAGCAGGAGCTACGTGTTGGAAAAATACTTGTCTACCTTGGTTATTGATGAAAATTCTACGACCAGTAGCAGGATCAACACCGGCAGTTCTGGTAATAAATAACATACCAATTGGGTAACCAGGCAAAGTAATACTTGGATTTTCTAACCCACCAGTTGCACTGATAATATTATTGATTCCAGGCGCTAAAGACAATACTTTGTTGTCGTTGGTAGATAAGTTGAATGAAGTAGACCATGAGAAGTCTTTCTTCTGAACCACATTGTATTTAATATCAAATTCAAAACCTCTATTGTACATAGAACCAATATTGGTAGGGATATTAGAAGGCAAACCTGCAGAAGGAGGTTGTGGTACAAATAATAATAAACCATCGTTATTACTATTGTAATAACCAATTTCAGCAGTCAAACGATCGTTGAATAAACCAAAGTTTAAACCCACGTCTGTTTTCTTACTGGTTTCCCAAGTTAGGTTAGGGTTTCCAGCTTGACCATAAGCAACAGTAGCAAATCCACCATACAAGCCAGAGCTGTAAGAAGATAAAGAAGCAAAGTTACCTAAGCCACCAATATTACCCACTTTACCATAGCTGGCTCTCAACCTTAAACTACTGAACACCTGATCTAATTTCATATTCTGAATAAACTTCTCTGTTAACACTTCCCAGCTTGCAGAAACACCCCAGAAAGTACCATACTTACTGTTTGCACCCAATTGAGAAGCTCCATCTCTACGAACATTCGCAGTCAAGAAATACTTTCTATTGTAATTGTATTGTGCACGAGCAAATTCAGAATACAAATAGTTTTCACCAATACCTAAACCAGAAGTATTTGGAGTTGCCCAACCACCTTGAATATTGGTAAATGCAGGATCGGAAACAGTTACACGGTTCAAACCATAGCTATTGTTATCAGACTTTTGGTGCTCAATACCTACTAAAGCACTTACTGTATGCTTTTCAGCAAATACTTTGTCAAACTGAGCAGTAGTGGTCCAAACCCAACGCTTGTTTTTATTGAAAATAGCTGTGGTGGAACCTGTTGAAGAGAACCCTTCACCAGACAAAGGATGCGAAAAGAAATCATTGTCTACCATTAAATAATCTAAACCGTATTGCGTTCTAATTGCCAACCAATTGGTTGGTTTAAACTGTGCATAAACATTACTGATAAAATGTTCGCCATAACTATTAGATCTGTTTAGGTCCAAAGCAATTTGAGGATTGTAGAAACCAACTTGGCCTAATTTATTACCCATAACACCAATTAAACCATTGGCTTGGTTATACGCGCCGTTAGCTAAATAAGGACTAACGTTAGGAGCAGTAATCAAAGCAACACGACCCATACCTGCTGTAGCAAATGCATCTCCTAAAGAACCAGAGCTGGTTGCTGCAGTATTTTGATCACTGGTGTATTGAATTTTACCACCCATGGTAAAGAACTTGCCTGCTTTATGATCAATATTCATTAATAAGCTTAAACGCTTGAAATCGTTTCTTCTAATGATACCTTGCTGCTCGGTATAACCAGCAGAAAAATAATAATTAGTAGATTCATTTGCACCAGACAAGCTGATGGTATTGCTGTGTTGAATACCTTGACGATAAACTACATCAGCCCAATTGGTATTGATGATTTTTCCATCAGGTCCTAAAGTAGTAGCAAATGCATTGGTTGCGGCATTAAATGTACCAGCATTACGCAAAGCTTCGTTTTTGTAATCGGTATATTGTTGTGCATCCAATACTTGTTGCAAACGTTGTGCATTACTAATACCTATCCAGCTATCCACAGTAACTTTTGAACGACCTGGCTTTCCTTTTTTAGTAGTAATAAACAAAACTCCATTGGCAGCACGGCTACCATAGATAGCAGTTGCAGCAGCGTCTTTTGCAACGTCTACACTTTCAATATCGTTTGGATTGATGGAAGACAATACGTTACCAGCTGCACTAGTTGAACTACCGTCACCAGTAAATACTGCTACTCCATCCACAACAATCAATGGATAAGATGACAACGAAATAGAGTTGGTACCTCTAATTCTAAGAACTGGAGGAGCGTTCAAAACCCCACTTGGGATGACTACTTGCACACCAGCCGCTCTTCCACCCAAAGCTTGTTCAAAGCTCTGTGTTGGCTTATTGGCCAATGCCTCTCCTTTCACGCTAGCAACACTACCGGTAAGGTCTTTTCTTTTTTGTGTACCATAACCAACTACAACTACTTCACTTAAAGATTTGTCTTCTTGGTTAAGGCCAACATTTACAGAAGATAGTCCATTGATGCTAACATCTTTGGAATCGAAGCCCACATAACTAATGCGAAGCGTTCTTACTTTCTCTGTTACTTGAATAGAAAAATTTCCCCCATTGTCTGTTAGGGCATTTTTGTTTGCACCTACAGCGCTAACGGTAACACCACTCAACGGTGCACCTTTGTCATCAGTTACCTTTCCGGTAACTGTTCGTGCAGTTTGAGCATATGCTTGTGCTACAAAGAGCAATGCACATGTCAAAAAAACAGCTAGTTTTCTCATGCGTTTTTAGTTTTAGTTTAAGAGTTGTTAAATTTAGGCAGTTTAAATTAACAAAACGCTGCAACAAATCGAAAACTTTTATCCATTTATCCGCATAAGAAGCCTATTATCCGTTTTTCTTACCAGAGATAGTCAATATTAAAACAGGCAATAATACCAAATTGGTAATAGTCCCTACAACCAGTGTTAATGAAGTTAGCCAACCCAAGGCCTTAGTTCCTCCAAAGTCACTAAAGCTGAAAATGATGAACCCTGCAATTAAAACCAATGAAGTATAAATAATGCTTATTCCGGTATGTTTGATGGTTTGAATTAAAGTGGGCCCCACTTGATTTTGATGGGATGGCAATTCTTGTTTATAGTTAATTAAAAATCGAATAGTTACATCAATTACAATTCCCAAGGCTACGCTAAAAACCAGTACAGTAGAGGGTTTCAAGGCAATACCAGCCCAACCCATTACACCTGCTGTAACAATTAAAGGAATCAAGTTGGGTATAAGTGAACTAAATAAGATTTTAATAGACTTAAATAAATAAAGCATACAAAGGCTTATCAACAAAAAAGCCCAAAAAATACTTTCTTTTAATCCATTGATAATAAAACTAGATCCTTCTAAAAAACTTACGCTACTACCAGTAAAGCTTATTTTATAAGATGCCGTATCGAAAATTTGATTGGCTTTTGTTTCAAACTTGGCCAATAATTCAGGAAGTTTAGCACTCCCAATATCTTTCATGTTTACACTAATTCTGGCTTTTTGCTTATTGCTATCAATAAAATTGCTGATCAGTCTATTGAATGCGTTAGGACCAGTAGTGGGGGCACTATCTTTTTTTGCTTTTAAATAAGGCCCTATAAATGCCAAATCACTTTCATAAGGGATGGCATAACTTAAAGTATCTCCATCATAAAAAGCCTGCTTAGCAAACTTCAATCCTTCAACAAAAGAAAGTGGCCTTGCAGTTGCATCTGAGGAATCTAAATAAGAAGAAAATTCATCAATAGCAGCTATCGGTTTTACCGAACGCATCAACCCGTTTTTCTTTTTAGTGTCTACAATTATTTCAAGCGGCATTACTCCCCCAAAATTTGTTTCAAACCATTTCAAGTCTGTATAAATTTTATCTGCCTTTGGCAAATCATCCACTATAAAGCCTTCACTTTTGATTCTAAAAATTCCCAATATAGAAATCAGCGTAACAACAATAGTTACCATGTACACCATACGAGTATGATGAAATGCCCAACGTTCAATCCTTACTAAAATGGAAGCCAGAAATGCATTATCCAAATATTTAGTGTGTTTTGTTTTGGGTGCAGGTAAAAAGCTAAGAACTGGTGGAATGAAAAACAAAGAGATAAAAAACAATAATAAAATATTGATCCCCGCAACTGCACCAAACTCTTTTAATAATTGGCTTTTGGTTAAAGCAAAAACCGCAAAGCCAATGGCAGCAGCAATATTACAGAACAATGTTACAATACCCATTCTGCCAACCATGGTTACCAACGCTTCTTCCTTATTCCCTTTTTCCCTGTAAGCAGTATGGTATTTGTTTAAAAAATAAATACAGTTAGGAATACCAATCACTACTACCAATGGGGGAATCAATGCAGTAAGCAAAGTGATTTTGTAGCCAAATAATACCAGTGTTCCCACACTCCAAATAACCCCCATTCCCACTACCAACAAACTCATTACTGTAGCACTTATAGAACGGAAGAAAATAAACAATGTTATTGCAGAAAGCAACAAAGACCCAATTAAAAACCAATTCATTTCATCTTTTATTCTATCTCCAATGATGGTTCTAATGTAGGGTAAACCGCTTATTTGTAATTCAGATTGTGTATTCGATTCAAATATCTTGGTCTCCTTAATAATATCATTAATAAGTATACTTCTGTATTTGCTGTTGATTGAATCTTTGCTCACTGTAACACCCAGCAAATAGGCTTTTTGATCTGGGTTATGCAATAAGGTTCTATAAAAAGGCAGGCTTTCAAAAATCAATTTTGCAGAATCTAATGCTGCTTGAGTTGCATAAGGAGGATTGAATATTTTTTTGGGGACCAGTTGTTGGTTAACATCGTCATTTATTAAATTAACCGCATCTGGAACACTTAAAATATTGTTTACACCTGGCACTTTTTTAAGACGCATACTTAATGCATGTACTTCATTAAAAAAATCCTTTTCATAAAATTGGTCAGATTGCAAGCCAATTACAAGGGTATTCCCATCTGTTCCAAATTGCTTTAAGAAATCTTGGTATTCAATAAATTTGGGATTATCCGTTGGCAAGGCTCTGGTGAAATCATAACTGAGTTGAACCTTAGAAGCTTGCCATGCCATGAACGCAGTTGCAAGCAATAAAATAAGCAATAAACTAATTCTAAAACGTAAAATCGTTTTCCCTGCCTTATACCACATGAAAAAAGGTTGATTGAGCTGCAAAGAAACAAAAAATCAAGGGAATTGAAGTGGATATTACATCACGAAGTAATACGACAACAATTGACAAATTACCCCAGCTACCAAGCCTGTATACACTTCTTTTAATGAGTGCTCTTTTAAAACCAATCGAGCAGTACAAATTAAACCAGCCAATAAAACTGCTATACTAATTGAAATCCCGTCTGTGTGTTGATAGTGAAATGAAGTGAGGATAATAGCCGCCGCAAATCCACCCGCACCCATTGCATGCATGCTGATTTTGTAACTATTATTCGCCAATAATCCTGCAACAGAACAAATAAAAATACCCGTATAAAAAAACTTTAAAACGGCTGGCTGATCGGGAAAGTTTCGACTTAAATAATGCATCCACCAATAAAAAAACATGGTGATGATATAAGGAACAATTCTTTCTTTTTGGGTACGCAAAAAAATTCCTGAACTAAACTTTAGTCTCCATAAAAGGAATACTGCAAAAGCAGGAAAGAATGCAGTCATCCAAAAAACACCAAACAACCTTAGCTTTAATTGCCAATCGGTAATACCAGCAAACTCAAAAGAGTAAAACTGCATTAAGTAAAGAAAAAAATAAGTCGGTATAAAAAGGGGGTGAAATAGATAAGACAGTATTTTCCCCAAACCGCTTATAGCCAAGGGCCATTGGGTTTGGCCAAGTCCATTTTCTGGGGCCATTTTCGGCTTATTGTAACTGGTATTTACGGACTCCGTTGTCATGTCAAAAATTAAAGTTCTTTACGCAATCTTGCTACTGGAACATTTAATTGTTCTCTATATTTAGCAACAGTTCTGCGAGCAATATTGTATCCTTTTTCTTGTAACATTTCGGTTAACACTTCGTCACTGAGCGGCTTGTGTTTGTCTTCAGATTCAATCATATCACTCAAAATCTTTTTTACTTCACGTGTACTTACTTCTTCTCCGCTTTCTGTACTTAAAGATTCACTGAAGAAAAATTTCAATCGATAAGTTCCGAATTCGGTTTGAACAAATTTGCTGTTGGCCACTCTACTAACAGTAGAAATATCTAATCCAGTCAATTCCGCAATATCCTTGAGTATCATCGGACGCATGGTTGTTTCATCCCCAGTAAGAAAGAATTCTTGTTGGTACTTCATGATTGCCCCCATAGTTCCTATCAAAGTATCTTGACGTTGTTTAATCATATCAATAAACCAACGAGCAGAATCAATTTTTTGCTTGATGAATAAGACTGCTTCTTTCTGTCGCTTATCTTTTTTACTACCCTTTTCATAGTCTTTCAACATGTCTTTGTATCCTTCACTAACACGAAGATCAGGGGCATTTTTTGAGTTGAGCGTCAACTCTAATAACCCATTATTATTGATGACAAAAAAATCAGGTACAATGTAATTCTCTGCCTTGTTCATTTCACCAACATTGCCGCCTGGTTTTGGATTTAATTTGATGATTTGACCAATCACTTCTTTTAATTGATCATCTGTTAACCCCAAGCTTTTCTGAATTTTCTCGTAGTGTTTTTTAGTAAACTCATCAAAATATTTGGTCAAGATTTGAACAGCTAGTTCTACACTTTTTCCTTCGTCGGTTTTTCTTTTAAGTTGTAACAATAAACATTCCTGCAAATC
>JAGOGG010000071.1 GCA_017996795.1 Sediminibacterium sp.
GTTTTAACCTATTTTTTTAAAATGAACCCGGTCACAACGGATCCTACAAATTAAATCCAAAAAATAGTAACTTCAAATCTCACAAATAAAAAAACCGCCTCAATTTGTTTTGAGACGGCCTCTTATTGAAATTTGAAAAAAATCACATGTTTTGCCTAATACCCCCCCCCATACATAACATTTATGTTATATATTCATGAAAAAAACTGTGCTAAGAATCGCAATTGCAGAGGATGAGGAAAGACATTTAAATCCCTTAATTAAAGAAGTAACCGCATTTAAGAAAAGTGAAATCAATATTGTTGCAAAAAATGGGTTAGAACTTTTGATGTCTTTACAAAATGTAAAGCACTTACCAGACATTTTATTGTTGGATATAAAAATGCCAAAAATTGATGGGCTAATCATCACACAATACATCACCTATTATTATCCCTCAATAAAAATTATTGGCGTTTCGTCGCACTCAAATGAAGCCTTGGTAACAGAAGTGCTGAGCGAGGGTGCAATTGGATTTATTACAAAATTCTTTTTAAACAAAGAATCAGCTATCTACTTAGGTACGTATGGCAACCGAAACATCCTATTTGAAGCGATGGATGCGGCTTTAGACAATAAGGAATACATAGACATTTTGTTATTTAATCATAATGGTTCTATCAAAAAATCTTTATCTACCAAAACAATCATTAATGAAAATTTTGCTGATATGCCAAAAGCGCATATTCAATATATAATATTGAATGCAGCAAATCTTACACACGTTGAAATTGCTACAATCATGAACAAAAGTGTAGCATCAGTAAAAAATTATTATAATTTACTCGCTGCTGAATTTGATGTTAAAACCAGATCAGAACTAGTTTACTATTGCACTACACATGGCATTGTAAAGCATCCAAATTATTTTGACAAGACAGCAAATTAGTAACAATATATTCGCTAAATTACTATAGCAAACTTGATGCCCATTTACATCAATTTAACTTTAGCAATAATCCATTAAGATCATTTCATCATGAAATATTATGCTTTCATTAAACCTACTATAATCAGCCTCGCAATAATTATCACAGCATTGATTTTAGGTGGGGCTTTCAAAAATAGAAATATAACCCAAGATTCAATTTCAGTAGTAGGGCTTGGTACAAAAGATTTTGAATCTGATGAAATTTTGTGGACTGGAAATTACAGCGCTAGAGCAAAAGAGGCTAAAGATGCATACAGTATGATTAATGCCGATAAAGAGAAGGTTAAATCATTCTTTCAATCAAAAGGCTTTAAAGCTTCTGAATTTAGTTTTGGTGGCGTAACATTTGAAAAAGTATTTAGAACAATTACCACCGAACAAAAAGGTGACCAAATTAAACAAGAACAAGTATTTGATGGATACATTGCCACTCAAACGGTTGCATTTAGCAGTCGCAAAAATTCAGTGTTGATGAAAAAAATTGAATCGGTCGTTGATCAAACCTCAGAATTAATTAATTCCGGGATTGAATTTGAAGGCAGTCGTATTCAATATACTTATTCTGATTTACCAAGTCTAAAGCAAAATTTAATTGAAAAGGGAACGCAAGATGCTAGAGAGCGAGCTGAGAAAATAGTACTTACAGCAAGAGGGAAACTTGGTAAATTGAAAGATGCTTCAATGGGTGTTTTTCAAATCACAGGAAAAGGGTCTATAGAAGAAGATAGTTACGGAGGTAATTTTGATACGTATAGTAAATTTAAAACGGCAAGAATTACTGTTCGGTTAACTTACAATCTAGAATAAAGATTAATTTAATTAAACACACTGTACATACTTTAAATACCAATATAACTTAGTTTATATTATTTTGGTACATCTCAATTAGAGTAACCACCAAGAACAAATTTCAATTAATATCCAAAATGAATTTCGGTAATTTTCCTAGTAGTTGAATCATATTCAAAAATCAAGTTAATATCTATTGTTATTTGATTGTTTTTCAACCCAACAAAAACTTGATTGTCACGTTTACTTTTCCAAGATTTCGGATAAGTTCTAACAATTGTTTCAATGTTGTCACCAACCTTTATCGACTTCTTATTAAAAAAAATAAGGTGATAACTAGATGAAGTTAATTCTAATGATTCTAAGCTTTTATTCATAAACCAAGCTTTCATCCCTTGATATACATAACAATCCATATTTGCATCATCCATCTCAGAGTATTCAACTAGCTTTTTTGGGGGCTTG
Source organism: Sediminibacterium sp. (assembly GCA_017996795.1). GTDB lineage: Bacteria > Bacteroidota > Bacteroidia > Chitinophagales > Chitinophagaceae > Sediminibacterium. Next base: position 2,225 of record JAGOGG010000071.1, read on the forward strand.
CCGAACTTTTTTAAAAACTCTTTTTGATTTAATAGTAAAGTATTTTTGAAGGAAGGAAATGCGCCTGTTTTACTAATATCAAAGCTATTGATATCAATGATATTTATATCATTATTTTCAAAATCATACTTACTTTCCTTACAGTAAAATATATGATCCGAAGCTATCGATGGGGTGATATTAATTGGCGCATGCAAGAGTAGTAAAACTAACCAATAACTATTCTTTTTAAAATAAAAAAAATTCATGTTTTGATTAGATAAATTTTAATAATGAAACCTACACTGCAATATATAAATACAGTCTTCTCTAACCATATATACTAACCGATGTTCCTCATTTGTTAATGAGCTTTTTTTGTAAAGGCTTTGTTGTTTCAAAGCGTGCTAATGCTGTTTCTAATCTAGCTCTGTTAGCAGGCGTACTATTCAAGTAAATGGTTTCTTGTATACTGTTGTACTCTTCTAAACTCATTACTACCACATTCTTCCCCTTACTGCCCGCAACAGCCTTAATATTCCCATTATTATTAACTGAATTAGGCATTTTTATAACATTTTCGAAATCGCACCCACCAATTCCCCTTTAGTAATTGGCACACCCATGATTTTATTGTAGCCCTTTGCATCCACCAAATATTGATCGCGAATAATCTTGATCAATTGGCCATTGTTGATTTCTGGAATCAATACCTGATCAAAATTGGCAATGATTTCCCCCAAGTTACTTGGGAATGGACGCAGGTAACGAATATGTGCATGGCTTACTGCATGACCTGCTGCTTGCAATTCTAATACTGCGCTTTTGATGGCGCCATAAGTAGAGCCCCAACCCAATACCAAAACTTTTCCTTTTGAAGGACCACTGTCAATGGTTTGTAGCGGAATATATTTTGCAATCAAATCTACTTTGGCTTGACGCGTTTTAACCATATGCTGGTGGTTATCCGAATCGTAACTAATATTACCTGTAACGTCTTGTTTTTCTAATCCTCCAATGCGATGTTCTAAGCCTGCAGTTCCTGGTACTGCCCATGGTCTTGCTAGTTTTTCATCTCGTTTATACGGCATGAATTTGGGTTCATCTTCTGACAAACCTTTCTTGAAACTCACGGGTATTGCTGGCAAGTCTGCAGCTTGTGGAAATTTCCAAGGCTCTGCTCCATTGGCAATATATCCATCACTTAACAAAATCACCGGGGTCATATGTTGAATAGCAATTCTTACCGATTCAAATGCCACATCAAAACAATCAGATGGTGTGGCTGATGCAATCACTGGCATAGGACATTCCCCATTTCTTCCGTAATAAGCTTGCAACAAATCGCTCTGTTCTGTTTTGGTTGGCAATCCAGTGGATGGGCCACCTCTTTGGATATTGATGATCACCAAAGGAATTTCTAGCATCACGGCCAATCCCATGGCTTCTGTTTTCAATGCCATACCTGGGCCTGATGTAGTAGTGATGCCGATTGATCCACCATAGCTTGCACCAATCGCGGCGGTGATCCCCGCAATCTCATCTTCTGCCTGAAATGTTCTTACACCAAAACTTTTGTACTTACTTAAATCGTGTAAAATATCTGAAGCAGGTGTAATAGGATATGTTCCTAAAAACAAAGGCAGCCCCGATTTTTCGCCAGCCGCAATCAACCCTATGGCCAATGCCTGATTACCCATAATGCTGCGATACAAGCCAGCAGGCATTTTGGCTTTCTCTACGGTATACCTTGATGTAAATGTTTCAGTTGTGTCTCCGTAATTATATCCTGCTTGCAACACTTTAATATTACTCTGCAGAATATTTTCTTTCTTTCCAAATTTCTCTTGCAAGAAATCGATGGTATTGTCTAGTTTTCTATTGTACATCCAATAGATATAGCCCAATACAAACATATTCTTTGCGCGATCTCTTTCCTTGGTACCTAAATCGGTAAATTCTTTAAGTGCTTCACGTGTTAGTTTGGTCACGTCAATTTTAATGACTTCAAAAGAATCCAAACTGCCGTCCTCTAGAGGATTCACGCCTTCTGGATAATTAGCTAAACGTAAATTCTTCGCATCAAAACCATCAATATTTACAATGATTTTACCACCCGACTTAATGGCTTTCAAATTCACTTTTAATGCAGCTGCATTCATAGCCACCAACACATCTGCAATATCTCCTGGTGTAAATACTTTATTAGAAGAAAAATGTAACTGAAATCCACTCACCCCTGGAACCGTTCCGATTGGGGCCCTGATTTCTGCGGGAAAGTCTGGAAAAGTAGCCAGATCTATCCCTAACAATGCCGTATTATTGGTAAACTGTTGACCCGTTAATTGCATCCCATCACCACTATCCCCTGCAAATTTGATTACCACACTTTGTAAAACCGACTCTTTGTTATTCATCTATGCTAATTGAGAGGGCAAAGTTACCAATTTTGGGGGGCATCTAAACTGTCCTTTCGGCATCTTTTGTGCAATTATTGCCATTTTCGTAAACAAAACCTGGTTTAGAACTTGTTAAAGCGCATGATTGACCCCTTGGAATGAAATTTGTTTATAGTAGATTTGAAACAGAAAAAAATTCAATATGGCAATTTTTAAATCGGGTAACCCTACCCTTACAGAAAAGATGTTTGATAAAAGCCACGAAATGGCTGCTGCCAATATGGGCACGATGACTGTTAGAGGCGCTATCAACAAATTTGGTTTTATGATGCTGATGCTGATTGCAGGTGCAGCATACAACTGGAATTTATACGAACAACTAAAGCAAGATACCATGATGACCCTCATGTGGGTAGGTATTATTGGTGGATTAATTTCTGCTTTAGCAATTAGCTTTAAACCCAATTGGGCACCTGTTTTGGCGCCGCTATACGCACTATTAGAAGGCTTATTCATTGGAGCTATTTCTGCTATAATGAACGCAGCATTTGCTGAGTCTTATCCTGGATTAATTATGCAGGCAGTGGGCTTAACATTTGGTGTAGCATTAGCCATGTTCTTATTGTATAATTTCCGTATCATCAGTGCTACTGAACGTTTTAAATCAATGGTGTTTACCGCTACTTTGGGTATTGGTATTTTCTATTTGATCACCATGGTATTGCGCATGTTTGGCGTGAACGTTAGCTTTATGTACGACAGCAGCTTATTGAGCATCGGTATTAGCTTATTTGTAGTGGCTATTGCAGCATTAAACTTAATCATGGACTTTGATATGATTGAACAAGGTGCTGAAAGAGGTGCGCCTAAATTCATGGAATGGTATGGTGCTTTCGGCTTAATGGTAACCATAGTTTGGTTGTACATTGAAATACTTAAATTATTAAGCAAATTGGGCAGCAGAGATTAATTTTTATCCAATTTTATATGGAAAGCCTCGAAGCAATTCGGGGCTTTTTTGATTCGGGAAGCTCCACAAATAGGTTTAACTTTATTCCCTAATAATGTACTATAGCCATGGATTTTAATCGGGAACAGTTCAGCAATGAAGAATTGATTTATCTCTATCGCAATTTGTTGTTGCCAAGAATGATTGAAGAAAAAATGTTGGTGCTCTTGCGTCAGGGAAAAATCAGTAAATGGTTTAGTGGGATTGGGCAGGAAGCCATTGCAGTGGGCGCTACATTGGCCATGGCCAACGATGAATGGATTATGCCGCTGCACAGAAATTTAGGTGTATTCACTTCTAGGCAATTGCCTTTGAATAAATTATTTAGACAATGGCAGGGCAATAAAGATGGGTATAGTAAAGGGAGGGAGCGAAGCTTTCACTTTGGATCGAAGCCTTATCATATTTGCGGAATGATTTCTCATTTAGGTCCGCAGTTAGCCATTGCCGATGGTGTTGCATTGGCTTATGCTTTAAGAAAAGAATCCAAAGCCTCTGTTGCATTTTCAGGAGATGGTGGAACCAGTGAAGGTGATTTTCATGAAGCGTTAAATGTTGCAGCAGTTTGGAATTTGCCGGTCATCTTCATTATTGAGAACAATGGATACGGTTTAAGCACACCCGTAAACGAACAATACAAATGCGGGCAATTGGTAGACAAAGCCAAGGGCTATGGAATGGAAGGCATTCGCATTGATGGCAATAATATTTTAACAGTATTCAATACCATCAAAGGAGTAAGAGACTATTGCATCCAAAATCAAAAGCCTTACTTTATTGAGTGCATGACTTTTAGAATGCGCGGGCATGAAGAAGCCAGCGGCACTAAATATGTGCCCAAAGAATTGTTTGAAGAATGGGGACATAAAGACCCTGTAAAAAAATACGAGCAGTTTCTGATTAACGAACAAGTGATTACCGAGATGGGTATTGCGGATATTAGAAACGAATTCAGGCAATATATTGAAACAGAATTAGCGGATGCATTCAACGCCAATGAAATGGTGGTGGATACTACAGAAGAAATAGCCGATGTATTCGCACCTAAAAAATCAGTAGAAGGCGTAATTGAATTAGACAATAATCAAGCAGCCGCAGCAACTCCTTCAAGAGAAGCCAGACTAGTTGATGCAATTTCAGAAGGCTTACACATGAGCATGGAAAAGCACGAGAACCTAGTATTGATGGGGCAAGACATTGCAGAATATGGAGGTGCATTTAAAATTACCGAAGGCTTTGTAGAGAAATTTGGCAAGCACAGAGTGCGCAACACACCTCTTTGTGAAAGTGCCATTGTGGGTACTTGTTTGGGTATGAGTTTGGAAGGATTTAAAACCGTGATGGAAATGCAGTTCGCTGATTTTGTGACAGTGGGCTTTAATCAAATCGTCAATAACTTAGCTAAGATTCATTATCGTTGGGGACAAAACGCCGATGTGGTTGTTCGCATGCCAACAGGTGGTGGAGTTGGTGCAGGACCATTTCATTCGCAAAGCAATGAAGCCTGGTTTACCCATGTGCCTGGTTTAAAAGTGGTGTATCCTTCTAATCCACATGATGCAAAGGGATTAATGATTGCTGCTATCAATGATCCTAATCCTGTGTTGTTTTTTGAACACAAAGCACTCTATAGAAGCATTAGTGGAAAATTACCGCAAGCTTATTATGAAGTAGCCATTGGAAAAGCCATTACAGTAAAAGAAGGAGACGATATCAGCATCATTACTTATGGAGCAGGGGTACATTGGGCTTTAGAATACCAGGAAGCGCATCCAGAGATTTCTCTAAATATTATTGATTTAAGAACATTAGCTCCATTAGACTATAGCGCCATTAAAGCTGCTGTTGAACAAACAGGTAAAGTATTGATACTACATGAAGACAATTTAGTAGGTGGCATCGGTGGAGAAATTAGTGCATGGATCAGTGAACATTGTTTTGAATTATTGGATGCGCCTGTGTTACGATGTGCTTCCTTAGACACACCTATTCCATTTAATATTGAATTGGAAAAAAATTATATGGCCAAGAGCCGCTTAGACGAACAAGTACAGCAATTGCTCAAATATTAATTCCCTCCTATGCAATCAATGGTAAAAAAAATCACTGCATTATTATTCATTTGTTTTAGTGTAACAATCGCGATAGCTCAACAAAATCCGAATGAGCAATACCAAACTCCCTTTTTTGCGGACAAGGACAGAGCAGCAAAAGTGAAAGCCATTGCCCCGGTGATTCAATCCATGTACAGCAATTATGCAAAAGCCACTCATTTCCCCAGCTTTTCATTTGGTGTAGTAGTAGATGGAGAATTGATTGTAACTGGCAGTGAAGGATACAGCAACATTGCTGATCAAACCAAAGCCAATGCAAGAACCATGTATCGCATTGCTTCAATGAGCAAAAGCGTTACAGCCATGGCCATCATTAAATTAAGAGACGAAGGAAAATTAAAATTAGACGATCCTGTTTCCAATTTTATTCCTGAATTAAAAAACCAAGCACTGACCAAAGATGCAGCCCCAATAACCATCAGAGAATTGCTCACGCATTCTAGTGGATTACCCGAAGACAACCCATGGGGAGATAGACAATTGGCCGATACAGAGGAAGAATTAATTGAGCTGTTTAAAAAGCAATTGAGTTTCTCCAATGTGAATGGAACTGAATACGAATACAGCAATGTTGGTTTTGCCACATTGGGTTTAATCATCAAAAAAGTAACAGGCCTTGCTTATAGTGAATACATCAACCAACATTTTTTTAAAAGACTAGGCATGCAAGCAGCCTGGGACTATCGCAAAGTTCCTACTGACCAATTGGCCAAAGGATATCGTTATATAAATGATTCTTTTAAAGAAGAAGCATTGTTACCCGATGGTATTTATGGGGCAATGGGGGGATTAATCACCTCCGTTGAATCGTTTAGTAAATACATGGCATTGCACCAACAAGCATGGCCCCCAAGAAATGATCCAGAGAATATTATTATCAATAGAAGCAGTATCCGCGAAATGCACCAGCCTTGGCGCTTTGCTTCCATGAATCAATACTTCAATTATGGAAATGGAATTGCTTGCCCTGCTGTTTCAGCATATGGATATGGGCTCAATATTTTTAGAGACTGTAACAACAAAGTATTTGTAGGACATAGTGGAGGATTACCAGGCTTTGGAAGCAATTGGCGCATCATGCCTGAATATGGCATCGGCGTAGTGTTGCTGGCAAATGTAACCTATGCGCCCACTACATCTATTAATTTAAAAGTATTGGATAGTGTAATAAAGTTAGCAGGTTTAAAGCCCATGCAATTACCCGTCTCCACTACATTGAATCAACGTAAAAATGAATTGGTAAAATTGTTGCCCAATTTTTCCAACGCAAAACAATCAGGCATTTTTGCGGAAAACTTTTTTGATGACTACTATACCGATTCCTTGGTAAAGCAAGCCAATACTGCTTTTCAAACCATTGGAAAGGTTATGACAATTGAAGAACTGGTACCAGAAAATCAACTCCGCGGCTCATTCATCATCAATGGAGAAAAAGGGAAATTGAAAATTTTCTTCACGCTAACACCAGAGAACCCTGCATTGATACAGGAGTATCGGTTGAGTGTGGTGAAGTGAGAAAAGGTTTGACTCTCTATTATATAACTAGTGGATTAATAATCGATGTTAAAATCGGGGAATAAGAGTTTTTGTAGGCCCCACTTATCGTGATTTTTTTTAAAATAATACAATTTAGAATTTTGTCTACTGTAACTGGGAATATAACTCACAATTATACACTTCTGATAGTTATCAAAGAAATAAGGGGTAGTTATTTCAATCATACTTTTAGCTAATTCACGTCTTTTGTTAAAAAAATAATAACTCAGCTTTTCATACTCCTTAGAAATTTTAAAAACTGAATCTGGAATTTCATTTAATCTATTTTGATTTATTAGTAATTGATAATTTGGAAATATTTTTTTTATTGCGTTCAAATATTGAACGTGCAATGAATCATATGCATAAAAGCAATCAATATCAACCAAAAAAGTATCGGAAATATATTCTGCAAAATTCAATTCAACTGCATTGTCATAAAGTTTGGTAAAAAAATTCTTTTTATCCTGCTCTTCTTTGAATACTGTTGTATCATTTTTCAATACAATTGAATACCAATTGGTATAAGAAAGATTGGTTTTGCTAAAAGTTTGCGGCCTTACTTTATTATTTATTTTGGATACTCCATGAGTTGCTAGATAATCTTTAACAAAGAAGTTCAAGAAATTGGACATTTCTACAGAGTCACTTTGAGCAAAACTCACAGCAGTAATTAAAAGAAAACCCAACACAATCAAATGTCGCATAAATATTAAATTCTAGTATATACTGTATATCAAATCAAGGGGAGAAGATTATATTTGATTTCATAATCAATATGCAATATTTACATTAGGATCAACTTTAGCTTTTAGTTCCCATCTTGAACCGCTCACCTTAAAAAAAAGCAATTCAGCCCTTCTAAAATCATTTAGATGCTTGTATGTAATAACAA
>JAGOGG010000258.1 GCA_017996795.1 Sediminibacterium sp.
ATTCTAACATTTCTTGGGCAGCCAACATTCCGTCTTCGTAGTACTTTTTGTAGTCTATTTGAAAGGTATTAAAAAGCGCTCTGTCTGTTGGAAAGACAAAGCGCTTTAATGTTTGTTTGTATTGGTTGTTTTTCTTTAAATGCCAAATTTGTTGAAAGCGGAAGTTGCATTCATCCATAATTGGGGTTGCTCCAATGAATGCAACTAGTTTTTTTCCTGCTTGTTTCAAAAAGGAATTCATTCTCCAAAGTTACTTCTCTGGGAACAAAACGGCATTAATCCTATTTTTACTATCAAATACCATGGTTGCTGCCTTCTTAATATCTTCTATACTTACTGCTGAAACGATGTCCTTGTAATTCAATATTCTAGTAGGATCATTTTCAGAAAAATAAATGCCTTGTAATACCCCACTCCAAAAACGGTTATCTTTCATATTCACTGCATATTTTTCAAGAAGCGATTTTTTTACTTTGTCAAGGTCTTTTTGCTCTGGTCCATTTTGTTTGATTTTTTCAATCTCTGCTGTAGCTGCTGCGCTCAGTTTTTCAACATTTTCAGGTCCACAAGGCAATTGTAAAACCATGGTATATCCTTGAAACGGATATTTATTTAAAGACCCATTTACGCCGCCACCATAAATGCCTCCTATTTTTTCCCTTAGTTCTTCTATGATTTTGATGTTTAGAATTTCAGCCAACATTTCTGTGTGCAATGCTGCTTGTTCCGTATAGGTTGCATCCCCAGAATAAATATTAAAAATGAAACTCTTTGGTTCTTTTCCTTTGTAAAACTTCAACTCTTTTTGACCAGGTAAAATGCGCAATCCGTTGTCTACGAATGCACCTTTCTTACCCTTCGTAGGTAATCCGCCAATATAGGTGGCCAATAAAGGCTTTACTGTATTCAGATCAATATTACCCACTAAAATAAATGTATAGTCACTGGCATCATTGGTTTGTTCCTTAAATATTTCAATGGCCCTGTCTAAATTAATTTGATCAAAATCGGTGGCATTAGGTATGGCAGAGGGAGCCAATGGATTACCTCCATACATCACTTTATATACGGAGTCAATAAAGGCACTGGTTGGATCGGCCATCATAAATTGAACCTGGCTTTTGATTTTATCTTTCCAACCTTTAAATAATGCTTCGTCTTTTCTTACCTGTGTAAAATTGAGGTACATCAATTGAAACATGGTCTCCATATCTTTAATACTACTGTTGCCACTCACTCTCGTGCTTAAAGCATTTAAACCTATATTGGCATTGGCTGTTTTACCTGATAGGAATTTTCTTAAATCAACTGGATTAAATTCTCCAATTCCCATTTGCTGAATGGCTGAACTTGCATAAGATGCACTGTATTTGTCGGCTAATCCATAAGCATTGGTACCACCTTTTTTAAATCCAGTTAAAATAATTTCATCCTGTTTAAAATTGGTGTTTTTGATGATTACTCTGGTACCATTGCTGTACACTAATTCAGTAATATCCAATGCATCATTCTTGGTTTCTTTAGCCAATGAGCCTGCAGCTGGGATTGATTTTAATAAAGATGCGGCAATTGCTTTTTCTTCATATGCTTTTACGGGAATAGTAGAAGCTGATTCTGCGGCGGCAATTAATTGTCCTTTGTTGGGTAAAGTGAACGTGCTTTTTTCTGGTCCTTGAAAAGCAATAAATAATTTTTCATTTTTCTTTAATTCATTAGCCAATGCATTCACTTCGGCTAATTGAACACCCGGCATTAATTTGTTTTTGTATTCAAATTCGCGTTCTATTCCGGGTATGGGTTCCTGTTGTAAAAAGTTTCTGATATATTCTTCTACTAAAACCCCTGATTCGGTTTTGTCTCTATTATTGTAGGATCTTTCTATTGATGCTAATTGTTGTTTTTTTGCTCTTTCTAATTCACCTTGTGTAAAACCAAATTTCTTGACTCTTTCTAATTCTGTTAGCACTGCCTGCAATGCGGTATCAGGCCCTTTTGGTCCTGGTATTGCAAATGCATTGAATGCTTCGTAACCGCGAGCATAAGATCCAAAGTTGCCACCCGCAAAGCTGAATGGGGGATTGCCACTTTGAGACAATTCATTCATGCGTTGGTTGAGCATACTGGTAAACAAAGACTTGATGATTGAATTTCTACGATAATCTTCAATAGTAGTTTCTGGTTTAGTTTTAACGGTTGAATAGTTTAATTCAATTTGGAAATTAGTAGCTTCTTTATCTGTAACCACCAATGCATCGTTTTTGGTTCTAGCTGGAACAGTTGCCGCTATTCTTGGTCTAGGATTAGCTGGGTTCTTTAATCCACCAAAATATTGGCTGATTAATTTTTCTGTTTCTGCAACATCAATATCACCTACTACCATAACCGCCATCAAATTCGGGCGATACCAGTCTGCATAAAATCGTTTGATGGCACTGTGTTTAAACGTTTTTAACAAACTGTCTTTACCAATTGGTAAACGTTGTGCATACCTAGATCCTTCGTATTGTTTGGGATAAATTTTTCTGAACATTCGATCTTCTGCACCCTTGCCCAATCTGCTTTCTTCTAATATGATGCCTCTTTCATCATCAATTTGTTTGCCCTCAAAACTGATTCCACCAGCCCAGTCTTGCAATATTTGCAATCCTTTGGTAAAATTTTTAGGGTCACTTAGTGGGATAGGCAAAATGTAAACCGTTTCATCAAATCCGGTATATGCATTTAAGTCTGCACCAAAATCTACTCCAATAC
>JAGOGG010000072.1 GCA_017996795.1 Sediminibacterium sp.
ACAAATCCAATGCCGCAAGCGTCGTGCTCAAATTGGGGGTTATAGAGGCCTCCATTGTTTTGGTTACTAAACATTTAGTCCAGTTTAAACGTGGGTTAATAATGGCGGCAATCTGAACTAAATTAACAAAATCTGGGATTAATTCAAAATATTATTTAAACTAATGGTTGTAAGTTTAAATAATTTCTAAAATTAAAAGCAAAAACTTAGATAAAAATTAAGATGTAATGAAGACGCTGCAATCAAATGCTGATTTGATCTTGTCCGAAGGCTTCATTTTAAATATACCAAATACCGTGGAACCGCTTCCACTCATGGCAGCATAACTAGCACCTAACTGGTATAACTGATTTTTGATGTTGCCAATGGCTGGGTATGCTTTGGTAATTGGCGCTTCAAAATCATTGACCAATAGATCGCGCCATTCTTCTATGGGTTCTGATAAAATGGATGCTAAGTTTTTATTAGAAGGAGCAGGGGTAATTTGTTCAAAAGCCCACTTGGTATTTACATGGATGCCAGGGTTTACTAAAACAAAGTAATACTTGGATAAATTCAATTGAATGGAGTTTAATATTTCCCCTCTTCCTGTTGCATAACATGCTTGATTGATAATGAAAAAAGGGCAATCGCTTCCCAGTTTTGCAGCATAACCAATCAAATCTTGAGTAGGAATATTTAATTTATATTTTTTGTTGAGCAATCGCAATGCAAAAGCGCCATCTGCGCTACCTCCACCTAATCCAGCTCCCATCGGAATCATTTTATGCAAGTGCATGCGAACAGGAGGCAATTCTGGATAATCTGTTTTTAATAAATGATAAGCTTGTAAACAAAGGTTCTTGTCTGGATTGCCAGGGATGGGTAATCCTGTTGAATCAAATTGCAATTCAGTAGAAGTAATGACTTCTAATATATCGTGTAAACGTACCGGGTAGAATGCAGTTTCTAGTTCATGAAAACCATCCGGTCTTTTTCCGGTAATATGTAATCCTAAATTAATTTTGCAATTGGGAAAAATGACCATGGGCTTTTGTGCAAAGCACTATTTTCTTTTTTTCAACTCATCACGAATAGCAATGGCCCTGATGTAATCTTCTTGGTCTAGCACTTCGTTCAATAAGTTATTCAGCTCTTCAATATTCAAAGCACTTAAGTCGGTCCTATCACTTGTGCCAGCAGGTTCTTCTGCACCAACTGCTTCCATTTTTGGTTTAGCAGCGCCGCCTTCTTCCATGGCAATCCCTGCACTTTCTAAAATATTATCATACGTATAAATAGGACAACCAAAACGTACTGCTAATGCCAGCGCATCGCTGGTACGGCTATCAATTTCAACAGTATCATTGTCTGTATAGCAAACTAATTTTGAATAGAATATTCCTTCTTGTAAATCGTTAATAATGATTTCTTGTAATTCTACCCCAAAAGCATTCATGAAATTCTTCATCAGGTCATGCGTCAATGGACGACTGGGGTGCATATTTTCTAATGCAACCGCAATGGCTTGCGCTTCAAACCCTCCAATCACAATGGGTAGTCTGCGTAATCCATTTATTTCACCCAATACAACAGCGTAAGAGTGGGTTTGTGTAATGCTGTGAGAAAGCGCTACAATTTCCAGTTCAATCTTCTTCATATTGTGTGCTAAATTAACTTAAAAATGCGAATCAATCATGCTTGACCATGTTTCTTCAGCCATTTGTCGAAAAGGAAAGTTCCAAATGGAAAAAAGGCGGCTAAAAAAGCAAAAATCAAATATTTGAAAGGCCAGTTTTCTTGTTCTTTTACCCATAGTGCCAATGCCAAATAAGCCACAAATAAGAGCCCATGAGCCCAACCAGTATATTTTACAGCTAAGGGATAACCTGCTAAATATTTAAGAGGCATTGCTATTCCTAGTAAAACCAATAATGAAATTCCTTCTGCATAACCGATTGTTCTAAAAAATGAAAGGGCATTGCCAGATGATTTTTGCATAGGTGCAAAACTACCAATTTTTATGTGCAAATTGTGAAGCTAAAATAGCTACTATGCCATTGTTTACTATTCAGGATATTCCTTCTTGTAAATTAATTGACGGATATGATGCGCAGTTTATTCATACTGCCAATGCAACCTATTCGCATGTAAAAGCTACTGCAGGTGCGGTTCTGCCCACACATTCTCATCCGCAAGAACAAGTGTCTTATATTTTAGATGGCAGTTTTGAATTAACAGTAGAAGACGTAAAATATATATTAGAACCCGGTCAGGTTTTTGTAATTCCTTCTAATACCATGCACAGTGGTCGCGCAATCACCAATTGTTTTATACTCGACGTCTTCACGCCATTGCGTGAAGACTATCGAGAAAAAGGTGGAATCAATTTAGGTTAAGCTCCTGCTTTCATTTTTTGAATAGCAGCAGTTAGTTGAGGTACTACTTCAAATGCATCTCCTACAATACCGTAGTCTGCTGCTTTAAAGAATGGAGCTTCTGGATCTTTATTAATCACTACAATTACTTTAGATCTATTTACTCCAGCTAAGTGCTGAATAGCGCCTGAAATACCAATGGCTATATATAAGTTCGGCGCTACCTGAACACCTGTTTGACCAACATGCTCGTGGTGAGGTCTCCAATGTGCATCGCCCACCGGTCTGCTACATGCAGTGGCAGCACCCAATTCTTTTGCAAGGTCTAATAAGATACCCCAATGTTCAGGACCTTTTAAACCACGACCACCACTCACTACAATATCTGCTTCAGTTAAAGGAACTTCACCAGTGATTTTATTGACAGCAGTAATTTTTACTTTCGGTTCATTCACTGTTACTGCTAATGCTTCAACAGCTGCAGTGCCTTCAGTGGCTACTGTTTTATAAGAATTCGGATTTAATGAAATTACTTTAACTGCAGAAAGGATATTTACATGTGCATATGCTTTACCAGAGAATACTGTTTTCTTAACAGAAAAACCATTGCTGGTATCGGGCAATGCGCAAGCCCCTGCTACTAAACCAGCTTTTAATTTAGCAGCCACTCTTGCAGCTACTGCTTTACCAGTTTGGTTATGTGAAAATACGATTACAGAGGCACCACATGCAGTAGCTGATTCACTAATTACACTTGCATAAACTTGTGCGTCTACATTGTTTAATGCAGCATTGCTCACTTGGTGAATTTTGCTCACCCCGTATTTGCCTAAAGCTGCTAAGTCTTCGCTTACAGTGCCTAGTACAATGGCTTCTGCAGTAGTTCCTAGTTGCTTAGCTACATCCGCACCATAGGTTAGTGCTTCTAGAGAAGATTTTTTTACATGACCTTCTGATTGATCGATAAATATTAAAACTGACATGTTATAAGATTTGATGTGATGATGGATTGTAAAACAAACGCTCGATTAAATGGCTTTGGCTTCTTCATGTAATAATCTTACTAGTTCAGCAACATTATCGGGGGCCACCAATTTAACCCCTGCTTTAGCAGGTGGTAATTCAAAGCTAGCAATACTAGTGAGTGCATCAACAGCAGCAGGCTCAACCACTTTTAGCGGCTTTGTTCTTGCAGCCATGATACCGCGCATATTTGGAATGCGTTGTTCTGCCATACCTTTTTGACAACTTACTACAAGAGGTAAAGCCACTTCTGCAGTTTCTTCGCCACCATCTATTTCGCGAACCACTGTTGCAGTTGTTCCATTCAAGTCAAATTTGGTAGCCAATGAAATATAGGGTGCATCTACTAATTCAGCAACCATACCACCAATGGAAGATCCATTGTAATCAATGGTTTCCTTACCTGTGAAAATTAAATCATAACCACCTTGCTTAGCTACTTCCGCAATTTGTGCGGCAATATAGTAAGCATCACTATTGTCTGTATTCACTCTTATGGCTTCGTCTCCACCTAATGCCAACGCTTTTCTGATAATGGGTTCTGCATCTACATTACCTACTGTAATTAAATGAATGGTAGCAGCAGGATTTGCTTCTTTTAATTCAATGGCTCTCACCAATGAATACCACTCATCGTAAGGATTGATAATCCATTGTACACCCGCTTCATCAAATTGAGTATTGCCATTGGTAAAGGCAATTTTAGAAGTAGTGTCTGGTGTTTTACTAACACAAACTAAAATCTTCATATGGTTAAGGTTTATCTTTTAATTTAGTTGTTTATGCAACTATTGCAAATATACTGTGTCAAACTAATAACTGTTTGTATTTAACCAAAAAATAACCAAAAAGTTTCCGGGAGTTATTCCTCCGTTAAAGGTTGGTCCATTCCCTTCTTCATTTCTTTAGCAAAAAAAGAGGCGAGCTTGTCCAATTCTCCTTTGGTTAAATTATTTTCAATCTTCAATAAAGCTTCATTGGAGAGTGCATTGTCCAATTCTTTTTCCTCGTCATGGTTTGTAGTATGCTGATTGTCTTTTTCCACCTAGTAAAAGTAAGGAATTTCATACTTTAGCCCGATGAATCGAATTGACAGAATTCAAGAAATGTTAGCCGCTAATCCAAAAGATTCGTTTTTGCGCCATGCATTGGCTTTAGAATGGATTAAAATTGGAAATGAAGTGGATGCCAAGGGCTTATTTGAAGCCATCTTAACAGAAGACCCTACTTATATTGGGTCCTATTATCATTTGGCCAAATTACTTGAAAGAATAGGAGAAAGGGATGCTGCCATTCAATGGTACGAGAAAGGAATGGAGGCAGCTAAAGCCGCAAAAGACCAACATTCTTTTAATGAGCTGCAATCTGCTTACGAAGACTTAGTTTACTAATAGTAAAACAAAAAGATACTTTAAAATTACCTATCATGTCTTACGATTACCAAAAATACAAAACCCCTACAGGAACCCATTTAACTTGTAAAGGGTGGGTTCAAGAAGCTGCGTTGAGAATGTTGTTGAACAATCTTGATCCTGCGGTAGCAGAAAGGCCCGAAGAGTTGATTGTATATGGCGGTAGGGGTAAAGCTGCTCGTAGTTTTGAAGCATTGGATAAAATTATTGCCTCATTAAAATCATTAGAAGAAGACGAAACTTTGTTGATTCAAAGTGGCAAACCTGTTGGTATTTTAAAAACCCATGTTAATGCGCCAAGGGTTTTATTGAGTAATTCTCAATTGGTGCCTAATTGGGCCAATTGGAAACATTTTTCTGAGTTAGAACAGAAAGGTTTGATGATGTATGGTCAAATGACTGCAGGTAGTTGGATTTATATTGGGTCGCAAGGCATTGTGCAAGGAACTTTTGAAACCTATGCTGCCATTGCAGATAAACATTTTGGGGGCACTTTAAAAGGGACATTTAATGTAACGGCAGGATTGGGAGGTATGGGTGGAGCACAGCCGCTAGCTATTACCATGAACGAAGGAGTTGCATTAATTGCTGAAGTGGAAGAGTGGAGAATTGACAAGCGTGTTGAAACAAAATACTTAGACGAAAAATTTCTAGACATTGATGCAGCCATTGACCAAGCGTTAAAATACAAAGCAGCTGGCGAAGCAAAAAGTATTGGCGTGTTGTGCAATGCCATTGATTTATTACAAGCATTAATCAATCGAAATATTATACCCGATACATTAACCGATCAAACATCTGCGCATGATCCGCTGATTGGCTATACGCCGCATCAAATGAGCAATGAGGAAGCAACCGCTTTGCGCGGATCTGATCCTGAAGGGTATATTGCAAAAAGTTATGAAAGCATGTATTTGCATGTACAACTCCTCTTGCAATTAATGGACAAGGGTGCCATCACTTTTGATTATGGCAACAATATTAGGGCAAGGGCAAAAGAATACGAAGAAGCACAACAAGCTAAGGGCAACGCATTAAACTATATGGTAGGAAGAAGTTTTGATTTTCCAGGATTTGTGCCAGCTTATATACGCCCTTTATTTTGTGAAGGGAAAGGTCCATTCAGATGGGCTGCATTAAGTGGAGACCCAGCTGATATTGCAGTAACAGATGAAGTAATACAAAACCTTTTTCCTGAAAATAAAAGCATGCAACGTTGGATGAAAATGGCCAAGGAAAAAATTGCTTTTCAAGGATTGCCGGCTCGTATATGTTGGTTAGGACAAGGTGAAAGAGAAATAGCCGGATTGGCATTTAATGAATTGGTTAAAACTGGAAAAGTAAAAGCCCCCATAGTAATTGGTAGAGATCATTTAGATACTGGTTCCGTTGCTTCACCTAATAGAGAAACAGAAGCCATGTTAGATGGCTCTGATGCGGTTGCTGATTGGCCAGTATTGAATGCATTAGTGAACACTGCAGGTGGAGCCAGTTGGGTTTCTTTGCATCATGGAGGTGGAGTAGGAATGGGTTATTCTATCCATGCAGGCATGGTGATTGTAGCAGATGGCACAGACGAAGCTGCAGCAAGATTATCAAGGGTTTTGCGAAATGATCCAGGCATGGGTGTAATTAGACATGCAGATGCAGGGTACGAAATTGCTAAAGCAACGGCAGCAAAATTTAATTTAGGTATATAAGTTTCATCCATCCATCATAATCCAGCTGAATCATAGGGAACTCTTACAGAAGTTTTGTATTATTACCTTATGAAAAATATGACGCAAAAATTAAACAAATCTTTCAGCCTACTAGTAGTAGGTCTGGGGTTAATAGCTTTGCCTGTTGTGGCTCAGGAGAAATTGAATCCTACCGTAGAAGCCATTATTAAAGAAGCCAATACCAATTCTCAATTACAAAGATTGGGACATGAATTAATGGACGGTGTAGGGCCACGTTTAGTAGGTTCTTCTAAAATGACTCAAGCGAGTGATTGGGCAATTGCACAATATAAAAATTGGGGCATTGAAGCAAAGAGAGAGAACTATGGTACTTGGAGAGGATGGGACAGAGGGGTGTCTCATATTGATATGGTTGCACCATGGACCAAATCTTTAGAAGGCACACAATTAGCTTTTAGCCCATCAACTAAAAAAACTGTAACTGCAGAAACAATTGTATTAGCTGAAGTGGCAGACTCATTGGCATTTCAAGCATGGTTGCCCAATGTAAAAGGAAAATTTGTTTTAATATCTATGCCACAACCAACAGGACGTCCTGATTATAATTGGGCAGAATTTGGTTCAAAAGCATCTATTGATAAAATGAAAAAAGATCGAGCCGATGCAACGGATGCTTGGCGCAAACGAATCAGTAAAACGGGTTTAAGTGCAGCTAAATTGGCGCAGGCTTTAGAAAATGCAGGAGCTGTGGGTGTGGTAGGAAGCTTATGGAGCAATGGTTTCGGCGTAAATAAAATTTTTGCAGCCAATACCAAAAAAGTACCCACTATTGATATTGCATTAGAAGACTATGCATTATTATTTCGTTTAACGGAATCTGGTCAAGCGCCTAAAATTTCTGTATTTGCTCAGTCTAAAGAATTAGGAGTAGTTCCTACATTTAATACTTTGGCGGAAATAAAGGGTAAAGAAAAGCCCAATGAATATGTGATGTTATCAGCTCATTTTGATTCATGGGATGGCGGAACTGGTGCTACCGATAATGGAACAGGAACTTTGGTTATGATGGAAGCAATGCGCATTTTAAAAGCAGTGTATCCAAATCCTAAGCGCACTATTTTAGTTGGGCATTGGGGATCTGAAGAACAGGGATTAAATGGATCTCGTGCTTTTGTAGAAGACCATCCTGAAGTGGTTAAAAATTTGCAAGCTTTATTCAATCAAGATAATGGAACAGGAAGAGTAGTTAATTTAGGTGGTGCTGGCTTTAAGTATGCTAAAGATTTTATTACGCGTTGGTTAGCTGCTGCCCCATCTTATATTAGAGATACTGTTAAAACCAATTTCCCTGGATCTCCTGCAGGAGGTGGTTCTGATAATGCTTCCTTTATTGCAGTGGGCGCACCTGCATTTTCTTTGGGTGCATTAAATTGGTCATATTTTAATTATACCTGGCATACCAATAGAGATACCTACGATAAAATTGTATTTGATGATGTGCGCAACAACGCAATTCTAACCGCTATTCTAGTATACATGGCTTGTGAAGATCCTGAGCGTATGCCAACTGATAAAGCAGAATTGCCTGCTGGTCCTCGTGGTCCTCAAACATGGCCAACGCAAACCAAAGCCAAGCGTGCTGGTGGGTATGATAATTAAATTTTAAAGTCTAATGAGTTTATGAAAAAATCAATTTTGTCCTTTCTTTTATTTGGGTTGATTACAACTGTTGCTTTTGCAGGAACACCCATAAAAGACAAGCCCATTAAAACAGGTGCGGATCAAACAGATAAATATTTGTCTTATTTAAAAGGGAAACGTGTTGCTTTATTAGCCAATCCAACTACCATTGTTGGAGACAAGCATTTTGTAGACAGCATGTTAAAACGGGGAGTAAATATTGTAAAAGTATTTGGTCCAGAACACGGGTTCAGGGGCAATGCCAGTGCAGGCATAAAAGTGGCAGATGAAGTAGACCCAACCAGTGGTGTGAAAGTAGTGTCTTTGTACGGCCCCAAGCGCAAGCCTTCTAAAGAAGATATGGCCGATGTAGACTTGATGATATTTGATATTCAAGATGTGGGATGTAGATTCTATACCTATATCAATGTGTTGAGTCATATCATGGAAGCCTGTGCAGAAAATGGAAAGGAACTCTTGATTTTAGACAGGCCCAATCCTAACGGATACTTAGTGGATGGCCCAATTTTAGACATGAAATTCAAATCAGGAATTGGAATGTTTCCTATACCAATTGCACATGGTATGACCATTGCAGAGTTTGCACAAATGATTAATGGCGAAGGATGGTTACCCAATAAAATGCAGGCCAAATTAAAAATCATTAAAGTGGCCAATTATGCGCATGATATGGATTATACTTTGCCAGTTAAACCTTCACCCAATTTGAATACACAGCAAAGTATTATGTTGTATCCTACTACTTGCTTATTCGAAGGAACCGTGTTGAATCATGGCCGTGGAACCCAATATCCTTTTACTATTTTTGGAAGTCCGTTGTATAAAGGCATTTATGATTTTGCATTTACACCTGTAAGCATCAAGGGCATGGCAGAAACACCATTGCATATGAATAAAGAATGTTTCGGTTTAGATCTTCGCAATGTAAATATAGCAGAGCTGAAAAAGAAGAACCGTATTCAAATTCAATGGATGATTGATTTGTACAATAAATTTCCAGTAAAAGATCAATTTTTTGATCGTTCTCAAAGTAACCAAATAGGCGATATCAATAAATTAATTGGCAACGATGTTTTCCGCAAACAAGTTGCAGAAGGAAAATCGGTTGAAGAAATCTATGCTTCTTGGGAACCTGGTTTGTCTGAATACAAAACCATGAGAAAAAAATATTTACTCTATCCCTAGTAAGTATTAGTCATATCAATATCCACACAAATTATAAAGTCTGCTTTGCCCATATTTTCGGCGAGCAGACTTTTTATATTGGCTTGACTTACCGTAGAAATGGTTCCAATTTTCAAATTGGGGTTCTGTTGTTTTAAATACCAATTGATTCCATCAAAATAATCGGAATGATAGGCTCCATTGTAATGTAAGAATAGTGAGCCATTGGTATGATTGGACAAAATAAAGTGTGCCATAGTTGCGTCCTTGCTTGCTTGGGCTTTGGGCATATTCTCGGTTGCGTGAACCCCCATCATTTTAATCATATTTACATAACCAGGTAAGGAAGCATCATAAGCCATTGGTAGGGGAGCCATCCATTTTTTTTCTTCACTGGTTAAACTGTCCAATTTGCCGAAGCCTCCTTTGTTAACCAAGGCCGCATATTTTCTGGGTATATTGGTTGCAATGAAGGGAATATTATTTGCTTTCGCATAGTTTACTAATGGGGCATAATCTGTTGGATAATTTTTCCAAAGACGGGCATTAGAATCTAAGCCTTTTGCACTAAGTTTTCCGGACAAGTAATTGTTCAACGCATCCTGATTGTCTGCTTCAAACATTTCTGCTCCTAAAACCATCTGTCTGTTTGCGTGTAAGTCTTTTGTAACCGACAATTGAAGCCAATGTGCAATTGCATTATTATGGTATTCGCCAAATAAAACAATGTCTTTGTTTTTTAGTAGACGAATCATTTT
>JAGOGG010000259.1 GCA_017996795.1 Sediminibacterium sp.
CATTAGGGGCAAAAGACAGTAACATTATTCAAATATTTCTTTACTATGCAGCTGTTATTGCATTAAGAGGAATTTTAGGCGGTTTCATTATAGGAATGGGGTTGGTACTTATACAACAATATACTGGTTTTATAAGCTTAGACGAAACTGCTTACTATGTAAAAACAGCACCAGTCCAAATAATTTGGTGGCAAATCATTGCCGTTTGTTTAACCACTTTTTTAGTATCATTTACCGTTATGTTGATACCCGCTTTACTGGTTAAAAAAGTTAACCCAATCAAAGCGATTCAATTTAGGTAATTCAACTATTTTTTAATGAGATGAGAGAGTAATATGCCTGCCGCAACAGCAGCATTCAAAGATTCTGCTCCTCCAATTCTAGGAATATGAACAGGCGAGCTAATAAATGGTAGCAATTCTTTATGTATTCCTTTAGACTCGTTCCCAATCAATAAAACCCCCTCTTGAATTGTTGCCTGATTGTACACTGAATCTCCTTCCAATAATGCCCCAAAAATGGGAATTCCAACATCAGTCAACAGATTGGCTAAATTTCCATATCCCACTTTTACACGAATAAAACTGCCCATGGTGCTTTGAATCACTTTGGGATTATAGGCTTCAACAGAATCCTCGGAAGCTAAGATGGTATGAATACCAAACCAATCTGCAATCCGAATAAGGGTTCCCATATTTCCTGGATCTTGAATTCCATCCAAAGCCAATGTTATTCTCCCATTCTGTGGCTTTTGGGCAATGAAATTTTGCTGTTCTGCAATTGCCAACACTTTATTGGCAGTTTGCAATCCACTAATTTTTTGCAACTCTTCTTCGGAAACCCTTGTTAGTTGCGCTTTCCCCATTAATGGATGTTCCCAATCATTTACTGCAAATATTTTTTGCACCACAAAAGAGCTATTCAATAGTTCGTCTACTCCCTTTAGTCCTTCAACAATAAACAAGCTTAGCTCATCCCTTTGTTTTTTGTGGTATAAACTTTGAATATATTTGGCCTCAATCTTGCTTAACATTGTGTATGCATTTTATGGTAAAAAGGAGTTTTATTGGTTTTTTCAGGTTGTTAATAGTATTGATGATACTGTCTTCCTGTTCTGAACAAAAGAGAACCTGGGTAAGAAACTATCCCAAGAACACTCCTTTTGTCTACAATAACCAAATTACCCTTCATGGTAATTTTACCAAAGATGAGAAAAAACGTTTATTATCAGATTTGCAAAATTATTGGGACGATAGTTTGAAAGTTCCTAAACAACAACAGTTTGGCCTATTTTATAAAATAAAAAATCCAGCTGTTTTTGATAGTACCAATATTGATCGGTCTGCACTCTTCATGAACTCATACTTAAATGCGCAAGGATATTACTATTCTGTCTTAACCAATAACTATACCATTGATACGGTAAAAGACCAAATAAGGGCCAGTGTATTTATGGATATTGATGCGGGTAAGAATATTACCATTGATCAGGTTTCCTATGAAATGAACGATTCAACCCTACAACAAATAGCTGTAGCAGAAGCTGGAAAAAGTTATTTAAAAAAGAGTAATCCCTATTCAAAACAAGTTATCAGTAATGAGTTAGATAGAATGGTAGGTCTATACAGAAAAAATGGATATTATAAAATCACTAGAGAAGATGTATATGCTTATGTAGATTCTAACAATACCAAACTTTTTGCATTAACTATTGATCCATTTGAACAAGCCAAGTTATTGTCGGAAGTGGCAAAAGCCAAAAAAGAAAATCCCAATTGGGACATTGCCATCAGACAAAGAGAAGTAGAAGACAGTTCCAGAATTCTTAAATACCATATTGGTAATTTGTATTATTACCCTGAAACAAAAATCACGGATGTTCCTGATAGTTTAATAACCGATAAATCTTTTTTTGAAAAGAAAAGTGAATCAACTTTTATGCGCTACAAAAAAGGCTTATTCAGTTTTAGGCCACTAAAAGAAGACACTTATTTTAAAAAAGGGGATGTTTACAATGAAGAAAAGTATTTTAAAACAGCCAATGCATTAGGACAATTATCTGCTTGGCAAAATATTGATATCAGGCCAGAAATAAGAAATAGAGATACATTGGATATGTATTTTTTCATGACACCAGCAGTAAAACAGAGCTTTACAGTAGACTTAGAAGCCAGCCGAAATATTGCAGATATTGGGGTGACCAACCTCTTAGGTATTACTACCAATTTATCTTACAACAATAGAAATGTTTGGAAAAATGCCATTCAATCTATTGCTACTTTTAGAACGGGTGTGGAATTGAACATTTTGAGTAGCAGCAATGAAGCCGACCAATTATTACAAACATTTCTAATTAATATAGGACACACGTATATTTTTCCTGGAATCATTCAACCATTCAAAAGATGGAAAGGTTTAGACAAAATTGACAATAGAAGAACACTGTGGTCAGTAAATGGGGGCTATGTAGATAGAAGAAATTTTTATAGAGTACGCAATTTAACTACCAGCTTTGGTTACGAATGGAAAAAAGGAAATAACTCCTTTTTGTACAAGCCTATTAATGTAGAATTATATTCAATTGATAAGCTTGACTCACTCGATCAACTGATTATTAAAAACCCATTTTTAAAAGCTTCTTTTAACGAAGGAAGCATTGTAAGCCAGAGCCTCTCATTTGTAAGAACAACAAACGGAAGTAAAAATCCTAATAAAAATAAATTTTATCGATTAGCAGTAGAAGAAGC
>JAGOGG010000073.1 GCA_017996795.1 Sediminibacterium sp.
GGGGAGAGAAAGTGACCAGAGAGGGAGCAATGGCTAAGTATTATGCCAGTGAAGTAGCTGTAAAAACAGCTACAGAAGCGGTCCAAATTTTCGGGGGATATGGTTATACAAAAGATTTTCCTGTAGAAAAGTACTATCGTGACGCAAAATTATGTACTATTGGGGAAGGAACTTCAGAAATTCAGAAACTGGTGATTGCAAGAGAAGTACTTCATTAATTGTTTTTCGATTGCTTGCTCATAATACGGGACCCCTTTTGGGGTCCTTTTTTTATGTTGAAAGGATAACACAAAACTTTGTATCTTGAATATCGTAAGGTCCATTAAAATCCATATCTACATTTAGCATCATGCGGATACTGTTTTTATTTTTATTATCCTGTTTTATCTCACCGTTATTTGCACAAAAAAATACGGGGTCGGCTTACATTGTTGATTCTTTAAACAAAGAAGCATTTAGCTCTAAGCGATCAGATATTTCAAAAGCATTGAATTTATTAATTATAGCTCAAAATACTGCTACACAAATTGACTATAAGAAAGGACTTGCAATTGCTTATTTATACGAGGGAGGCATTTACCAACAGCAGGGTTTTACTAAGCGAGCGCTAACTGATTTTTATTTATCCTTAGATATTTTCAAAAGAATAAAAGACACTTTTAATATTGCTAAAGTAAGCCAGCAAATTGCGGGTTCTTTATTACTCGAAGGAAAATATGATACAGCAGTAACTGTTTTTAACGAATCGCTGAAAGTGTACAACCGATTCAATAAACAAGAAGAAGTTGTTAATGTAAAAAACAGCATTGGTCTTATTCAATTGTATCGAAATAAGCCTGATTCAGCGGTTATTCTATTTAATCAAGCACTGGTTACCAGTAAGCAAATCAAATATTTTTATGGTGAAAAGAAAGCGCTCTATCACCTTGGTAAATTAGCGCTAGAAGGGAAAAACTTGGATTTAGCAGTGTCTTTTTTTAACGCGTCTATAGCCATAGACCAGAAAATAAATGATCGGTATGGGCTTGCATTAAACAATTTAGAGTTGGCCAATATTGCGTACAAGCGAGGTCAGTTGCAAGCTGCATTTATGATGTCAAATTCAGCGTATGAGTTTGCTAAATCGGTGAATGCTTACGATATCTTAGATCAAAGTATTGCACAAATTATTACCTATTACAGAAAAACAAATAATTTAGAAAAAGCCATTGCTTGGCAAGATTCAGCAATATTAATTATTAACCAACATCGTATAAAAGAAAACGAATACGCTACTAATTTTATCGATATTATCAAGAATCAGCAGAACTTAAGATTAGATAGAGAAAATGCCATTATTCGTGCGCAGCGTGCTTCCGACGAACAGGTTTTTATTTTAACTGTAGGAACTTTTATTTTGATCATACTTGCTGTATTGGTTATTATGGTATTTATTAATTACCAAAAGCAAAAACATTTTAGCAGAGAGTTAAGGGCAAAGAATATTTTAATTGAGGCACAAATTGAAGAGATGGGTGCACTCAACAAAGAAATATCTTTTCAAAATAGAATGTTGGAGGCAGATAATAAAACCAAAGATAAATTACTCTCCATCATCTCACACGACTTGCGCAATCCGCTAGTGAATACCAAGGGAATTTTGAATTTGGTCAATCAGGGAATGGTTCCTGAAGACCAAGCAAAACAATTGTTGCTACAGTTAGAAACCCAATATATGGGCACTACTTCTCTTTTAGACAATTTGTTGTTTTGGTTAAAAGGACAAATGGCTGGTAAAAATTTAGACCGATCCAATGTGGTGATTTTCCAATTAGTTAAAGGGTTAGAAGACGAGCATAAAATGTTGTTGGGTAGAAAAAATATTGCTTTCAATAATGTATTGCACCCACAAATGTTTGTACATGCAGATAAAGAAATGATTAGAATAGTTCTGAGAAACTTAATCAGTAATGCCATCAAGTTTACTCCTGAAAATGGAAGTATAGATATTCACGCAGAACAAACTGCAACCGATTCGTTAATTTATGTTGAAGATACTGGTATAGGGATGTCTAAGGAAACCATTGATCGAGTTAATGCAAAACAATATTATACAACCGCAGGTACTTCAATGGAAAAGGGTAGTGGATTTGGATTGATGCTATGTAGCGATTTAATTAATCGCCATGATGGTAGCCTAACTATAGAAAGCGTGCCTGGAAAGGGCAGCAGATTCATCATCAAACTGCCCGTTACCAAAGCTTAGTATTATTATTCTTCGTTTTTGTTTCCAGCAGCAAAAATTTGGTCCACTGCTCCACCCAACATAGGGAATTTATCTTTTACAAAACCAGCGATGGTAGTGATTGCTTGCTGTGCTTGCTGCTCTGTAAGACCAGCTTCTTTTACTAATTTTTCTATTAATTCATTCATGGATAAATATTGTTTAAGGGTTAAGCAACTTTCAATGTACTCAATTTACTCTTGCTGAACATTTTTTCAGCATAATCAAGCGTAACATTCAGTGTTGTGGTGTTCGTGCCAGGCAATTCAAACATGGCTTCGGTTAAAATACTTTCACAAATACTTCTCAAACCTCTTGCGCCTAATTTATATTCCATTGCTTTGGCAACCATAAAGTCTAAAACAGCAGGCTCAATGGTTAATGCAATTCCTTCCATTTCAAACAAACGAGTAAACTGCTTTATTAAAGAGTTTTTTGGTTCGGTTAAAATACTTCTTAAGGTTTCAGCATCCAACGGATTTAAATGTGTTACCACTGGTAAGCGACCTAGTAATTCGGGAATCAGCCCAAAACTTTTTAAGTCTTGTGCATTGATGAATTCTAATAAATTGCTTCTTTGGTGTTCTTGTTCGTCTTTGTTTACACTAAAGCCAATGGCATTGGTATTAATTCTTCTAGCAATTACTTTGTCTATGCCATCAAATGCACCCCCACATATAAATAAGATATTCTTAGTGTCTACCTTAATCATTTTTTGCTCTGGGTGTTTTCTGCCACCTTGTGGTGGAACCAATACTTCTGTGCCTTCCAACATTTTAAGTAATCCTTGTTGAACTCCTTCTCCGCTTACATCTCTGGTAATAGATGGGTTATCACCCTTGCGAGCAATTTTATCTATCTCATCTACATAAACAATCCCTTTTTCTGCTGCATTCACATCGTAATTACAGTTCTGTAGTAAACGGGTTAGCATGCTTTCTACGTCTTCTCCCACATAACCAGCTTCGGTAAATACAGTAGCGTCTACAATGGCAAAGGGTACATTCAGTAAACGAGCAATTGATTTTGCCAGTAGGGTTTTTCCCGTTCCGGTTTCACCTACCATGATGATATTGCTTTTTTCTATTTCAACATCATCCACAATTTGTTTATTGTTCACACGCTTGTAGTGGTTGTAAACTGCTACGCAAAGTATTTTCTTTGCCTCGTCTTGACCAATTACATATTCATCTAAGAATTTTTTAATTTCCTTAGGCTTTCTAACTTGAACAGGACCTGCTCCACCAGTTCCGGCAGGATTATTTTTTGTAGTTAATTCTTGTGCAATTATTTCTTCTGCATGCTCTACACAATTTTCACAGATATGGCCTTCTTGTCCGGCTATCAGAATCTTTACCTCATCACGGCTTCTTCCACAGAAAGAGCAATGTAAATTGTTTTGTTTTGCCATAACCTTATATCTTATTTAAGATACTGTCTGCAATGCCGTAAGCCACCGCTTCTGTAGCATCCATCCAGTAATCGCGGTCAAAATCTGCTAAGATTTGTTCCACTGTTTTATTGCAGTTTTCAGCTAAGATTTTAGCTCCTAATTGCTTGGTCTTTAATATTTGATTTGCTTGAATTTCAATATCAGCACTGGTAGCTTGGTAGTAACCACCTAAACTTGGCTGGTGAATCATTACTTCTCCATGCGGATAAATATAACGATGTCCTTTTGCACCTGCACTTAAAAGGATTGAACCCATACTGGCAGCTAAGCCCATACAGATGGTACTTACTGGGCTTTGAATCATTTTAATGGTATCGTACATGACCATTCCACTTGTTACTACACCACCAGGGCTATTGATGTATAATTTGATTTCTGCACCCGGTTTATCTGCATCCAATAAAAGTAATTTAGTAACTACTTCTTTGGCAGATTTATCGTCTACTACTCCCCATAGGTAAACGGCTCTTTTTTCAAAGAACAGCTTTTCCATTTTTTTGGTCATGAAGCTACCCATGGCATCTTGCTTCTCTTCTTTATTTTCTTCTGGTTCATCCTGCTCGTTATTGAGAAAAGGATTCACGATATATTTAGACTGTATCATTATTAATCAATTTGAGTTTTAAACAATTATCCTTTCTTTTCTTTGCGAGGATTGGTTAACAATACTTCGTCTACCAAACCATATTCTTTTGCTTCAGCAGCGGTCATCCAGAAATCACGGTCACTGTCTTTTGCAATCGTTTCAATAGGCTTGCCGGTATGATTAGCAGTGATGGCATACAGCTCTTGTTTCAATTTTTTAATTTCACGTGCAGTAATTTCAATATCAGTAGCTTGACCACCAATACCACCACTCGGTTGGTGCATCATCACTCTGCTATGCTTAAGCGCAGTTCTTTTTCCTTGCACACCCGCACACAATAAAATTTGACCCATGCTAGCAGCAATACCAGTGCAAATTGTAGCCACATCTGGTCCTATGAACTGCATGGTATCATAGATGCCCAAACCAGCATAAACGCTGCCACCTGGGCTGTTAATATACATTTGAATATCTCTAGAACGATCGGTGCTTTCTAAAAACAATAATTGCGCTGTAACAATATTGGCAACATAATCGTTGATGCCTTCGCCTAAAAAAATAATTCGATCCATCATTAAGCGACTGAATACATCCATACTGGCAACATTGAGTGGCCTTTCTTCAATGATATATGGAGTAAGGTTGGTTACCTGGCCATAATTTTTATAGTTGTGTAATACACCGCTGCTGATGCCATGGTGCTTAACTGCGTACTGTTCAAACTCTTTTCCAATATTCATACAATTATTTTTCGCTTTGAAGTTAAGTGTTTTGTTAAATAGGTATATAGACTGTTCAAATACTGTGCAAAGCTACGTTTATGGCAATTTGACATAATAGCAGCAAATACCGTTAAAAAACGGTTGCAAAGGTCGTTCATTTTAGATAAGTTCAAAGCGGCTATTTGTTAATATATGGCAGAAAATACATTTCATATAGGACTTTGTATGGCAGGGGCTGTTTCGGCAGGTGCTTATACTGCAGGGGTGGTCAATTATTTATTAACTGCATTGGACCGGTGGGAGCAATGCCGCGGCCAAGCAGGGGTTCCAACTCATCGGGTACAATTGTCTATTATCGGAGGGGCATCCGCTGGGGGGATGACTGGATTTCTCACTGCGGCAGCAATTAATCAACGCAGTAAAAATTTGTTCCATAAAAGCTGGGTTACCATGCAGGGCAATAATATGATGGGGCCACTCTTAGATTGCTCCGACTTAAAACAACCGGGATTATTCCACTCTTTTTTTAACGGGAACTTTGCCAATGAGTTGGCAGAAGAAGCATTTTCTTATTCCCCCAGTCATTGGAACGAAACACCAGCTTATATTCATCCCCAATTAAAAGTATTTGCCACTTTAACCAATTTACAAGGCTTTACTTATCCCATCTCTTTTAATACCGATTTAAAAAAGAAAGACCATACCATGTCGGTACATTACGATTATGCTTGTTTTCAACTGGCTAATCCATATCAACATGGTAATGGCTGGATGCCAGTAAATTTAAGAACAGGATTAAATGCCAATACGTTTAGAGACGCTGCATTGGCAACCGGTGCATTTCCCCTTGGGTTACCTGCTAGATCTTTAAGAAGACCACTCTATGCAATACAAGAAAATAAATGGATCAATCAAGCAGGGTTGACATTTGATCAAAAAGGCAGTAGTTATCAATCTTTCCATGTAGATGGTGGATTAATGAATAATGAACCATTTGAAAAAGTAAGAGAGCTATTAAATGACCTGGTATTTACCGAAACAAAGCAGGTTGATAATGTGAATGATTTTGGACAGTTTAGGAGTACCGTATTAATGGTGGATCCCTTTCCAGGAAATTTGGCAGCGCCATTCAATCAACATCAATCAGTGGTAAATGTTGCAAAACATACTTTGTATGCGATGATGCAACAAATGAAAGCCAAGCCAGCGCCCATCACAGATGTGTTGAGCAAAAACAAAGCTGGGCAATTTTTAATTGCCCCTGTTAGATATACTACCGATCAGTCTACTATCAGAATTGAAGGGGCTAAAGCCATTGCTTGTGGAGCCATGAATGGGTTTGGTGGTTTTATCAGTCAAGATTTTAGAGAACATGATTATGCATTGGGACAATATAATTGCGAGCAATTTCTCCGCAATCATTTCACTATACCTATTGAACAGTTCAATTCACATCCAATATTTTCAAAAGGGTATGAAGGAATTGATATCAGCCCATATCTGTCTACCCGTTCCTCATCGGTTCAGATTATTCCGATTTTTAAATCAGAACAAAAAGCCGTTCCATGGCCAATGCTCAATCAAGATCCAATCATTAATCAAACTCATGCTATTCGTAAAAGGGTTGCTACCCTTTCTAAAAGCATTCCATTAAAAGGGGGTTACAAACCCTTATTTTATATAGTTGGCCAATTATTTTTAAATAGATGGATTACCCAAAAAACGCATCAATTGATATTGAAACAATTAAGGGAACATGAATTGATGAAATAAAAAAACCAACCCGAAGGTTGGTTTCAAAAATCATTCAAGCACTAAATTAATGGTGATGGTGTTCTAACTTCTTAGCAAAATCATCTGCACTAATAGATTCGTCCTTCGCTTTTACTTGAGACTCTAATGCGTCAAATAATTTCTCTGCATTAATTCTATGATAGCTGTCTTCTACAAATTTCTTGTCTTGCATCATTCTGTTCGCATAATCGTCTACCCACTGTTGGTTATCGCCCAATGCACCTAATTGATTGCCCATATAGCTGAACAATTGCATTTTAGCAAAATTGCGAATGTCTTCGGGTAATACTTCAATTTTATTGTCTTGCGTTAACTTGCTGCTGATCAAAGTCCACTTTAGTTGTTTTACAAATGAAGGGAATTCTGCTTCTGCTTCTTCTGCAGTTTTAGGTTTTTCGCCGCCATTTTGCAACCAACGTTTTAAGAAACTTTCAGGGAATTCCATATTGATATGGTCTACCAAGAAGTGGTAAATCTGGTCTTGTATTTGGTTACGAGCAGATTGTGCGTAGTACTTTTCTATTTCTGCTTTAATTTCATTTCTAAGATCCGCCTCAGTTTTGATTTGGTCGTTGCCTGGATAAATTTGAACAAATAATTCTTCGTTTAATTCGGCTTTTTCTACTAAACCTACTTTAGTAATCAATAGATTGAAATATTTATCTGCATCGTCTTTGGTTAAGCCAAGGTCTGCCAAAATGGTTTCTGCTTCTTTATCCTCAAAGGCTTTTTTGATTTGTAGTAATACCACATCGTCCTTTTTCTTATCCATTAAATTCTTGCGGAATTTTTCTGCAAAGTATTTAACCAATACAGAATTGTCTTTGCTGATACCATTTTCTATTGGGTTACCCTTAGCATCTGCTTCAGTGAATGTTACATTCAATACATTGTCTTCGTTGGTAACTGTTTCAGGTTCAGTCATTTTTCCAAAACGAGTTTGTAGTCTTGCTACTTCGTCATTAATCATTTCGTCTGTAACTGTAACAACATATTTAGTAGCAGTAAATTTTGATAAGTCTACTTCAAAGTTGGGCTTCAATCCAATTTCAAAAGAAAATGCATAATCAATTGGATTATTCATATCTAAAACACGAGCGTCATTTTCTAATGGCAAGGGTTGAGCAAAAATGTCAATTTGCTCTTTGGCCATATACGCATTCATCTCTTGTTCTACTTTACGTAACACTTCATCTGAAAATACACCCTGACCGTACATTTTTTTAACCAAACCAGTAGGAACCATTCCTTTTCTAAATCCTGGAATATTGGCTGTTTTGGCATATTTCTTTAGACTGGTTTCAAAGTCTTTCAGATAATCTTCCTTGGTAAGGGTAACGGTAAGCTTATCATTTAATAAGCCAATGTTTTCTCTGGTAATTGTAGCCATATAGGTATTTTATAAACTTAAATTCGGGCTGCAAAGGTAGGGGTTTCGCACAAAAAAACCACCTTAAAAAGGTGGTTAAGTGCGGATGATAGGGGTCGAACCTACATGCCTCGCGGCGCTAGATCCTAAGTCTAGTGCGTCTGCCAATTTCGCCACATCCGCATTTTGGACGGCAAAAATAAGGGGATTTTTTTAAAAACGAACAGTAAACTTGGTTCCAATTTGAGGTTCACTGGTACAATGGATGCTACCACCTTGTTCTTCTATTTGGTTTTTGATTAAGTAAAGACCAATTCCCTTACTGTCGAAGCCACTGTGAAAACTTTTTTGAAACTTGAATAATAAGTGCCCAAATTTATTTAAATCAATGCCTAAACCATTGTCGCTAATACTTAAATAACAATTGCCCTCGTTTTCGTAAGTACTTACATGAATGACTGGCGGAATGCTCGGCTTGGTATATTTTAAGCTATTACTCAATAAATTGTATAGAATACTTTGTAAGTATACTTTCGGGTAAAGTATATTGGTTACAGCAAGGTCCATGGTAATGGTTGCGTTTTTTTGCTGTATAATATCTTGTAATTGTAAAGCCGCACTATTGATTACGTCTTCAAAAATACAATCAGAAGCAGGAATGTCTTTTTCTAAATGTATTTGCAGAATTTGGATTAATTCGTTGAGATTATTGGTTAAATCATTGCTGATCTTTTTCAAATAATCCATAGAGGCTTTTTTGAGCTCTGGATCATTGGTGCTCTCATACATATCGAGCATCTTAGAAATATTATGTGCCGGTCCTCTTACATCATGGGTAATAATTCCAGCAAAATCTTTTAACTGGCTCACTTTTTTTTCTAGTGCATGTTGAATCTTGAGCAATTTTTTATTTTGCTCTTCTAAGCTTTCTATTGCTTCTAGGGTAGGGTTGTTCATGGCAGATAGTCGGCTAGGGGGAACACCGTTACCTAAAAATAGGTATTTCTTTAAAAGGTTTAGCTAATTGTTAACTATTCGTCAAATGACGAAAAAATGATATTACTTAAATCCAGCAAGAATGGCTTCAATGGTTTGATTCATTCCAGCTTGGGTAATCCACCTGAGTACCACCACCAAATCATGTTCTTGATCAACATAAATAATATTGTTCCCATTCCCAACATGCACAAAAGCAGATGCAGGGGCGGCGGGTAAAAATTTCCGATTGGTGTTTAAGAAAAAATTCATGTAACCGTATTCAGCATTGGCAGGCCCAGGTGTTCTTGCCTGCTTTAACCAAGATTCAGACAATAATTGTTGATTATTCCATTGCCCATTTCTTAAAGTTAAGAGTCCAAATCGGGCCATGTCTTCTGCATGAATAAACATTCCACCTCCCCAATGGCCTCCACCACTAACCGCTTGAACGGGTTGACCATCTAATACAATCCAAGAATTACGATACCCAGTCCAGCGCCAAGTATTTGACGCACCAATTGGGTCCATAATGTATTGCTTTAAAACTTGAGGTAAAGGTTTTCTAAATACACTGGTGATAGCCAATGCCAGGGCATTCACCCGAACATCATTGTACTCATAAACAGTACCCTGAATATTCCTGGTTCTATTCAGCCATTTTTTAGTGTCTGCATCCGGACGATCTGCCCAATCTGGTTTGCCCCACAAAGTCCCTTCCCAGTCGCTTGTTTGCCTAAGCATTGATTCCCAAGTGATGGTTTTATTATGGGGGGTATTAAATGGCTGTAAAAGTTCTGGTTGTTTAAATTGTTCAGCAGGTTTTGTAACTGGATTGATTGCAAACAATTCAATGGGTGGAACATATGGCCCAACTAAATCATTAACAGAATGAATTAATTGTTGATCTACAGCTAGTCCTACAATA
>JAGOGG010000260.1 GCA_017996795.1 Sediminibacterium sp.
TTCGGGTGAGCAGGTTTTAACAAATGGTGGCAGGGTTTTGGCAGTAACTTCATATGGGGCAAATATTGCAGAAGCCGTTGAACGTTCTAAAACGACCCTGCAGCAAATTTCCTTCGAGGGCATGTATTTTAGAAAGGATATTGGGTTTGAATTCCCTTGTTAATTCCACTAATTTCAAGCACCTTTGTAACTATTGCTTTAACATACACAAGAACTTAACCATACAATGGGATTATTTAATTTTTTCACTCAAGAAATAGCCATGGATCTGGGTACTGCCAATACCCTGATTATTCACAATGACGATGTAGTTGTAAACGAACCTTCCATTGTTGCCTTAAATCGCAACAATATGAAAGAGGTTTTGGCTGTAGGTAAGAAGGCATTGATGATGCACGAAAAAACACATGAAAGCATCAGAACCATCAGACCTTTAAAAGATGGTGTAATTGCAGATTTTAACGCCGCCGAATTAATGATTCGCGAGTTAATGAAAATGATTTATCCCAAGAAGCCTTTGTTTCCTCCAAGTTGGAGAATGGTGATATGTATTCCCTCTTCTATTACAGAGGTGGAGAAACGTGCGGTAAGAGATAGCGCTGAACAAGCAGGTGCTAAAGAAGTATACATGATTCATGAACCTATGGCAGCTGCTTTGGGTATTGGTATTGATGTAGAAGAACCTGTTGGAAATATGATTATTGATATTGGTGGTGGTACTACAGGTATTACAGTGATTGCTTTAGCAGGTATTGTATGCGACCAAAGTATTCGTATTGCAGGTGATGAATTTACTGCAGATATTATGGAAGCATTAAGAAGATACCATAGCTTATTAATTGGAGAACGTACTGCAGAACAAATTAAAATTAATGTAGGTGCTGCAATGAAAGACTTGGATAATCCTCCAGAAGACATGCCAGTAAATGGTCGTGACTTGGTTACTGGTATTCCAAAACAAATCATGGTGAGCTACCAAGAAATTGCTGAAGCACTAGATAAAAGCATTTTCAAAATAGAAGAAGCTATCTTAAAAGCATTAGAAACAACACCTCCAGAATTAGCAGCAGATATTTACCGAAGGGGATTATACCTGACTGGTGGAGGAGCCCTCCTACGTGGTTTAGACAAGCGCTTAAGTGCAAAAATTAAATTGCCTGTTCATGTTGCAGACGACCCATTGAAAAGTGTGGTACGCGGCACTGGGCTTGCGTTAAAGAACTATCAGCGTTTTCCATTTATCATGAGATAGAACAGCTAATCGGCTTTGAAAAATATTTTCCTGTTCATACGGCAATACTTTAATTTCCTCAGCTTTTTGCTGTTGCAAATTCTATGCATTGTTATGCTCACCAAAGTAAGCAAAACACACGAAACGTTTTTTGCAGGCACTGTTTTTGAAGTGACTGGATATTTCAATAGTCGGTACGCCAACTTACAGCAGTACTTTAATTTAAAAGAAGCCAATCAAAAATTAGCCGAAGAAAATACCCGTTTAAGAAATGCATTGGGTAGTAATTTTATTTCACCTGATACCACAGTCATTCCTTTTACAGATTCCAGTTTTGTAGATACACTTGGAAGAAAAAGAAAATTCATTTATCTCCCAGCAAAAGTGATCGGCAATTCTTACACTTTACAAAACAACTACTTGATGTTAGAAAGAGGTGCCAATCAAGGTATTAAAAAAGGCATGGCAGTTGTTGGACCAAGTGGAATTGTGGGTGTAGTGGTAGACGTGTCATCTAATATTAGTAAAGTGATGAGTTTGTTACACAGAAACAGCAAGGTTTCTGCTATGCTAAAAAAGGACAATACTACAGGTAGTATAGAATGGGATGGAGCAGATCCTTCTTTGCTTGTTTTAAGAAATATCTCTAAGAGTGCGAAAGTAGTAAAAGGTGATACCGTTCTTACCAGTGCTTACTCAGCCAACTTTCCATCGCAGTTAATGATTGGTAGAGTAGCTTCCATTACTGCAGATCCTGCTACCAATTATTACACCTTGAAAATTAAAACTGCTACCAACTTCTTTACCATTCAATCGGTGGATGTAATTTATAATACCCGGTTCAACGAACAAATTGAATTGGAAAACCGAAATCAATAGCAATGAGCAGTTTATTAACCAATATATTCCGGTTTGCCTTTTTTATTCTACTACAAGAATTTGTGTTGAATAAAATACCTGCTTTGCACCAGTTTATTGTCCCCTATATTTATTTTTTATACATTCTTTGGTTGCCTTTTAAAATGGGACGTTGGTCTGTTTTATTGTTGTCCTTTCTTTTTGGATTAACCATGGATTTTTTTACAGGAACCATGGGACTTCATGCAGCGGCTTGCACCTTAATCGGCTATATCAGACCTTTCTTATTAAGTTTATTGATTCCCCAGGAAACCACCGAACAAAGCTATGTAGAGCCCAGCATTAAGAGCATGGGTTGGGCGCCATTCAGTTTATACGTTGGCTTACTTACTTTTGTCCACCACTTTTATTTGGTATTATTAGAGTGGCTTCAATTTGGAAGTTTTACTTATTTCTTAGGCAAAGTGAGCGGCACAACTGGTATTAGTTTACTACTCATTTTTTTGGCTGAAATGTTATTCAACAGAAAAGCAAAATATAGAACGAATAGTTAGTGTAGTAGTTCTAGTTTATGCTTAATTTCACGTGGTCAAATCAATTGACTTCTCCTGAAATATGTCCGTATTTAATCAAAGCCGTGGAAGGAT
>JAGOGG010000074.1 GCA_017996795.1 Sediminibacterium sp.
CAGGCAAGTTGCATGTACTACAATATAAAAAAGATGCATTATTAGGAAACAATCAATATCAAGTATTTGCCATCATGAGTATTAATGACGTTGTTTGGTTGAACTATATTTTCAGAAATGAGATTTATGGGTATTTGTTTTAATTGAGTACAGATGCTGTATATTGTTTCAAAAAAGAAAATGAAATATATACCGTTTATAGCATTGTTAATTTCACTCAATGGATTTGCACAAAAACCGATTACCAAATTAGATAGTTTTTGGACGGCGCTTCAACAGCATTGTGGCAAAGCTTATGAAGGTATAATTATTAGTGGCGCAACTGCAGATTTCAAAGACAAACAACTCGTGATGTATGTAAAAGCCTGCGAAGAAAATCGCATTCGTATACCATTTAATGTAGGTGATAATCGATCTAGAACATGGGTGCTTACCAAAAAGAAATCAAGCATAACACTAAAACACGATCATCGTCATGAAGATGGCTCTGAAGATACAGTAACTCAATACGGCGGAACATCAACCAATGAAGGTTTTGCGAATATGCAAATATTCCCTGCAGATCTACAAACGCAAAAAACAATCCCCGCTGCAGCTTCTAATGTATGGTGGATTACTATTAACGACAGTAGTTTTACTTATAACTTAAGAAGAATTGGATCAGATAGATTATTTACCGTTTCCTTCAACTTAAAGCAGCCAATAGAAACACCATTAGCACCATGGGGATGGAAAGATTAGTTATTTCTTCCTAAACAATTTATCATTTAAAATAATTTCGTCTTTACCTAAGTCATAAGGCTGTGCCAGTGTTCTCCATTCTGTACCATCATCGTAATTAAAAACAATGGTATTGCCTGTTACCGTATATTTTCCTGTTTTAGTTCCTTGTGAACTTGCAGAACCACTAATATTTCCGGAACCCGTTATGGCGCCTCTTTTATACATTATAAAAGTGCCGTCTTCTTTAAACTCAATTACGGTTGATTGAGACACTGAACCTGCAGAAGCATAACCGCTATAGGTTTTACCAGCCAAAGATTTTGCAGCAAAGGGCTTCGCTTTTGTACAAATACCCCCATCTAATCCTTTCAATAATGCACCATTAAATTCTGCTTTTATAGATTGTGATTTACCACTACTCCAGTTAATATTCATTTTATTGGCAGCCATACTAAATTTACCAGTATTGGCTTTATTTAATTCCAATTCCTTTTGCAAGTTGAAGGGATTAATGCCATAAGTTGGATTTTTACAGATTACTCCATCTTTTGTAAAATACAACCAGCTGATATCTAAACTACCCCCTCCCCAGAATTGAGTTCTCAAATACAATCCCTCTTGTGCAAAGGCAGAATGTAAACACAAGAAACTTACTAAAGCAATAATGATTTTTTTCATGACAATAATTTTAGTGTAAGATGATTGTGTCTCCCATATCTTCTAAAGCAACCCCCTTTGTTTCTGGCATCATTTTCCAAACATATAAGAGTTGTAGAACCATCATCAATGCAAAAAAACCAAAAATGATGGTACCCGATATATTGGCAGCAAAATAAGGGAACACTTGTGCAATTAATGCAGCAAATACCCAATGTACTAGAGAGCCAAAAGAAGTACCACTTGCTCTAACAGAATTAGGGAAAAGTTCAGATAAGAAAACCCAAATAACTGCACCTTGCCCAACAGCATGTGCTGCAATGAATACAAACACATAGTATACTACCATACTTTGATCGGTACTATTAAAAGAAACAGCAATCATAGTTAAAGAAAAAATATACCCAACTGAACCAATAAACATCAAAACTCTTCTTCCAAATCGATCAATTAAATACCAACCTGCAATGGTAAAGATTAAGTTCATAACCCCAATTCCAACAGTAGAAAGCAATGCGCCTTCACGGCCAATACCTGCCATTTCAAATACTTTGGGTGCAAAATAGATAATGGCATTAATACCTGATAATTGGTTAAAAAAAGCTATTAAAAAAGCGAGTAGCAAGGGCTTGAAAAATTTCTTATTGAAGAGTGGTTCCGTATTCGTTTTACCAACAGAAGCTTTAATATCTGCAATTACTTTAGGTGCGTCTTCCCCAGTTAATGCCAATACCTTTGCTGCTGCAGCATCATCTTTTTTGAATAGTACCAACCATCTTGGGGTTTCGGGTGTAATCAACATTAACAATGAGAAAAATAAAGAAGGGATAGCAACTACTCCTAACATCCAACGCCAATCGTTTTCTCCGCCCACACCCGCTAACAAATAATTAGAAAAATACGCAATCAAGATACCCGCTACCACATTTAATTGAAAAGAAATCACCATTCGCCCTCTGTACTTTGGTGGTGCTATTTCAGAGATATAAACAGGTGCAACAACTGAAGATGCGCCAATACTAAGTCCGCTCACGAAACGGAAAAACATAAATAGATACACATTAGTAGACAAAGCTGCACCCACTGACGTAACCAAGAATAGAATACCTATCCAAATAAGGGTTTGCTTTCTGCCCATTTTATTGGCAGGAATATTTCCCAATGCTGCACCAAAAGCAGTGCCATATAATGCCATGGCAATTGCTGTTCCATGCATCCAATCTGACAATGACCATAATTCTTGTATGGCTTGTTCTGCTCCTGAAATAACGGCAACATCTAAACCAAATAAAAATCCTCCTAATCCAACGGTAATAGACCAAATGGCTAATTTATTATTCATAGCAAGCTTTATAAAAAGTAATATATTCATTTATTAAATGCTGAACAAAACGAAATTCATTTCATGAAAAGATTTACTACTTTACTGCTATTCATTGCTGTCAATAGTTACGCTCAAAAGAAAACGGTCCCGAATCAAGCTGAAACCGCTTTAAGTAATTTAAAAGCTTCTACACTTCAGTTTTTGGAGGGATCATATCCCGCTGATAAGCGGACCGCCTTACAAATATGGGATTACGCCGAATTGGGTTATAAGGAAACCAAGAGTGCAGCATTGCATGTTCAAAACCTTAAAGAAGCAGGGTTTAGCGTAGAAACAGGTGTGGCTGGTATACCCACAGCATTTGTAGCCACTTATGGTACAGGTAGCCCAGTGATTGGCATACTAGCAGAATATGATGCATTGCCAGGATTAGCGCAGGAAGCCATTGCAGAAAAAAAATCCATTGAAGGAAAAGCAGGAGGGCATGGATGTGGTCACCATTTATTTGGGACGGCATCTGTTTCTGCAGGCATCGCTATAAAGAAATTGATGGAAGAGAAAAAAATCAGTGGCACTATTAAAGTGTATGGTTGCCCAGCTGAAGAAGGTGGTAGTGGTAAAGTATATATGGTTCGGGAAGGACTATTCAATAATGTAGATGCAGTAATCCATTGGCATCCGGGCAACCAAAACGAAACAATCATGACCAGTTTTATTGCCAACAAGTCTGCTAAATTTAAATTTTATGGAATATCCTCTCATGCTGCTATGTCTCCAGAGAATGGGCGTTCGTCTTTAGATGCGGTAGAAGCAATGAATAATATGGCCAATATGATGCGCGAACATATTCCTCAGGAAACCAGAATACATTATGTAATTACCAATGGAGGTAAAGCACCCAATGTGGTTCCCGATTATGCAGAAGTCTATTATTATGTTCGCCATCCTAAAAGAGAAGTTGCAGTTGATGTATTTGATAGAATAACCAAAGCAGCAGAAGGAGCAGCATTGGGTACTGGCACCACCATGAAATTTGAAATAGTGGGAGGAACACATGACTTATTAATTAATAAAACATTGGCTTCCCTAATGCAAGCAAATCTTGAAAAAGTAGGTGGGGTCGTGTATACAGAAGAAGAAAAAGCATTTGGGAAAAAAATACAAGCAAGCTTTTTTAATAAAGCCCCTGCAATAGAAGAAGCTAGTACCATTCAACCATTACAAAAAGAAATTGATGCGGGTGGTGGTTCAAGTGATGTGAGTGATGTAAGCTATGTAGTTCCAACAGTAGGATTGGAAGCGGCTACTTGGATTCCTGGAACATCAGCCCATAGCTGGCAAGCGGTTGCATGTGGCGGTACTGAAATTGGTACCAAAGGAATGTTGGTTGCATCAAAAACAATGGCGCTAACTGCAATTGATTTATTCAGTAAACCTGCGGTGATTGTTAAAGCAAAAGAAGAATTTACAAAAGGCGTAGGTGATTATAAATACAAGGCTTTATTAGGAGACAGAAAACCGGCATTGAATTACAGAGACTAAAAATTTGATGAATTTAAAATATCAAATTTACCTGCTCAATAAATAATCTTTAAAAGAAGCATACTCATTTTTCAAGGGTATGCTTCTTTTTTCTTTGGTAAATAATTCCATTGCCGCAAGCGGGATTAAAGGCTCCGAACCAATAGCCGTTTTAATTGCATCGGGAAATTTAACAGGGTCCGCTGTTTCTACAATATATCCTTTAGTATCAGTATGAATTTGTTGGTACTGGTGTAACGCTGCATATGCCACTGCCCCATGAGGGTCTAATAAATAATTATTTTGTTGGTATACTTCACGAATCGTTTGAATAGTTGTTTCATCGGAAATAGTATACCCAGAAACTAGCGAACTAAAAGAAGAATAATCTTGATTCATTATTTCTAATATCCTAACAAAATTGCTGGGATTGCCTACATCCATTGCGTTTGAAATAGTAGCTGTGGTGGGTTTAGAACTAAACATACCTGTTTGCAAATAAGCAGGCACGGCATCATTTACATTACAAGCAGCAATAAAATGTTTGACAGGCAAGCCTGTTTTGTATGCCATGATTGCTGCACAAAGATTTCCAAAATTTCCACTAGGAACTGAAATCACAGGAGCAGTTTGACCCTCCCATTGTTGATAGGCTAAGAAATAATATATCTGTTGCGAAAGCCATCTAGCAACATTAATAGAGTTAGCAGAACACAATTGCATCCGGTCATTGATGTCTTTATCTGCAAATGCCATTTTAACCATTGCCTGACAATCATCAAAACTTCCATCAACTTCTAAAGCAGTAATATTTTCGCCACAAGTAGTCAATTGCAATTCTTGAACTGGACTTACTTTACCAGATGGGTACAAGATAACCACCTCAATTCCTTTGACACCTAAAAATCCATTTGCAACTGCCCCACCCGTATCTCCAGAAGTAGCCACCAAAATAGTAATCTTGTTTGATTGATTTTTGTAGAAATACGAAAGGCACCTACTCATGAATCTGGCACCCACATCTTTGAATGCAAAAGTAGGGCCATGGTATAATTCAAGTGATGCAATCGTTGAGTGAATCCATTTTAAAGGGAAGGAGAAATTCACCGTTTCACAAACGATGCGATACAATTCATCATCGGGTATCTCATCTCCAACAAAAGGTTCCATCACACGAAATGCTATTTCTTCTTTAGATAAATTTTTAAGTTGGTCAATAAAATTAGTTGCATGAACAGGAATATGTTCTGGAAAATACAAACCTTTATCAGGTGCTTGTCCTAGTATAGTAGCTTCTTTAAAATTGACTATAGGCGATTGCTTATTTAAACTAAAATATTTCATGATGCATCCATTAATTGAATACCATTGGTATTAATGGTAGTTACATAAGTATGGCAACTTAATCCGATAGAATCATAAATTTGTCCCATTGCTATTTCAACAGACTTAGCAGTAAATTCATTGGTGCTCAACATAAATATAGATGGTCCAGAACCCGAAATGCCTCCACCTAAAGCCCCTAACTCTTTACTGATTTTTTTTACTTGATCAAAAGCAGGAATTAAAATACTCCGGGTAGGTTCTATCAAAACATCTTCTAAAGATCTCCCAATCAACTCATAATTGCCTTGTTCTAAACCAGCAACTAAACCTGCGATATTCCCCCATTGCTTAATAGCATCTTTCAATAAAATTTGCTGTTTCAAAATGCTTCTTGCATCAGCGGTTCTCACTTCAATTTGCGGATGTACAATTGTTACATATAAATCAGGTACAGTAAGCTTAATAATATCTAGGGGGAAAACAGAGCGAATCAATGTTACTCCACCATAAATGCAGGGAGCAATATTATCGGCATGTTTTACCCCTGAAGCCAGCTTTTCACCATTCATTGCAAATCGTACCAAGTCTTCTTTTGAAAAAGGATTTCCCAAAATGGCATTTGCTCCAGCAACAGCGCCTGCAGAACTGGCTGCACTAGACCCTACACCACTGCCAGGTTTAATTTGTTTATTAATAGTGAGTTTGAATCCAATTGGTTTCTCGTAAGCTTCCATCAAGGCCAATAAAGCCGCACCCGCTACATTTTGCAATGGATCGGTAGGCAAGTTGAAGTCGTCTTCATTTACAATGGTAATGCCCGGCTCGTCTTTGAATTCAATATACATGATATCAAAAGGCTCATTTACCGCAAAACCTAATACATCAAACCCACAAACCATATTGGCAACAGTAGCAGGACTATGTATGATTATTTTATTTGCCATGATTACGCTACTCTAATAATATCTGCAAATACACCCGATGCAGTTACTTCCGCACCAGCTCCTGCACCTTTAATAACCAAGGGTTGCTCAGGGTAACGTTCTGTATAAAATAATACCAAATTGTCTTTCCCATATAAATGATAAAAATCTGAATCAGCAGGTATATGTTGCAATCCAACTTTGGCAATACCCTTATCATAAACCGCTACAAATTTCAACTTAGCTTTCTTGGCTTGTGCAGCATCATACAATTGTTTAAAATGTACTTCTTGCTTTTCCATCTCGGCGTAAAAGTCTGCAACGGATCCTTCAAAACAACTGGCAGGTAAAAATGCTTCGTTGGTAATTTGATCCATTTCCATGGGTTCACCCGCTTCCCTTGCCAAAATCATAATTTTTCTCATCACATCTGTACCTCCTAAGTCTAATCTTGGATCTGGTTCAGTGTAGCCTTCCTCTTGTGCTTGCTTTACCACTTGAGCAAAAGGTATAGTGCCATCATATTGATTAAAAACGAAATTCAATGTGCCCGATAATACCGCTTGAATTTTATTGATCTTATCACCGCTTCTTAACAAATCATTCAAAGTGCCTATCACCGGTAAACCAGCACCCACATTGGTTTCAAACAGAAACTGGGTATTAAAAGTTCTGGCTAATGATTTCAGTTTTTTATAATTAGCATAAGATGCTGAACATGCAATTTTATTACAAGCCACTACAGCAATGCTCTTCGACAATAAACTGCCATATACCGATGCAACAGTATCATTGGCTGTTACATCAACAAATACACTATTGCGCAAGTTTTTTTCAATAATCGAGGCTACAAAAGAATGAATATCGGCTTCAGGTGCTTGATCCAATAAATATTTCCAATTGATTAAATCAATACCCGCATCATCTAAAATAGATTTTTTACTATTGGCAATTCCAACTACTTGAATCTGCAATCGCATATGCTCCTTAAGGTATTG
Organism: Sediminibacterium sp.; assembly: GCA_017996795.1. Lineage (GTDB taxonomy): Bacteria > Bacteroidota > Bacteroidia > Chitinophagales > Chitinophagaceae > Sediminibacterium. Next base: position 7,473 of record JAGOGG010000074.1, read on the forward strand.
CATCTGTTGATGTAATTGACTCAACAATTTACCACCCACATTACCCGCGCCAGCAATGAACACATTTAATTGCTTGTAAGTTGTTTCAAAAAAATCTTCATGTAATACATTGATGGCTTTTTTTACATCAGCAGCAGCAATAACAGCAGAAATATTTTTTTCTGAAGAACCTTGAGCTATCGCACGAACATTGATGCCATTTCTACCCAAGCCACCAAACATTTTACCACTGATACCAGGATGACTTTTCATTTGTTCACCCACTACTGCAATGATGCTCAAATTGGTTTCTACAGATACAGGATTAACTTTCCCGTTTTCAATTTCATAAGCAAAGAAAGCATCTATAGATTGTTGTGCAAGCAATGCATCCGACTCGTTAATTGCCACACAAATTGAATACTCCGAAGAACTTTGTGTAATCAAAATCACATTGATATTGCGCATGGCCAGCACTTCAAACAATCGCTTACTAAAGCCAGGTATACCTATCATTCCACTACCCTCTAAACTCAGTAATGCAATCTTATTGATGCTAGATATACCGCGAACAATATCATTATTGGAAACTGCATGTTGCTGTATAACAGTTCCAGCTGCATCTGGTTCAAAAGTATTTTTCACCCATACCGGAATATTTTTTTTCATTACCGGTTGTATCGTAGGCGGATAAATAATTTTTGCCCCGAAATGAGAAAGCTCCATGGCTTCTTGATAAGAAATGGCTTCTATAGGTTTTGGATTTTGTACCAATCTAGGATCAGCAGTCATCATACCAGTCACATCTGTCCAAATTTCTAGTGTGCTTGCATTGGTGGCTGCAGCAAATATGGCTCCTGTATAATCAGACCCCCCTCTACCCAAAGTAGTCGTATACTTTTTATCATTCGAAGCAATAAAACCAGGCGCTACATATAATTGTGCAGGATGTCTTGCTAAAAAACTGTCAATATTGGCATAGGTTTTTTCCAATTGAACCGTTGCATTGCCATATTGTTCATTGGTTAATATCAGCTGTCTTGAATCTGTCCAAACTGGCTGCAAACTCATTTCCGCCAATTTTGCGGTAATGATATAAGACGACAACAATTCACCATAGCTTACCAAACGGTCTTTAATTCTAGCAGACAATTCACCTAATAAAAAAATACCATCACAAACTCTTTCCAATTCATTGAGTTGTTGCTTTACCCAACTTAGTGTTGCGCTTTGGTTTTGTATATGCAATAAAGCGCGTACCGTTTCTAAATGCTTATGCTCGAGCAATTGAATTTGTTCTTTATAACTTTCGTTTCCAGTAGCAGCTTTAATTCCGATTTCAATTAATTGATCGGTCACGCCACCCAATGCAGACACTACCAGAATCGTAGCTTCTTTCTGAATCGCTTTTGAAACAATCACTGCAACCTTGCTTATATTTTCTGCGTTGGCTACAGAACTCCCCCCAAATTTCAATACCTGCATATAAATTGTTATTAAATTAAGTATCCAAATAAATTATCATTCTTGTTAATAGGGGTAAAGTTGATATGGTATTCTTTCATATTTGCTAACAATCGCTCATAATCTGCTTTGTCTTGCATTTCAATTCCTACCAAAGCCGGACCCGTTTCTTTATTGTGTTTTTGCATATACTCAAAACGAACAATATCATCAGTAGGCCCAAGAACATGATTAACGAATTCTTTTAAAGCACCAGGTCTTTGTGCGAATCTGATTAAAAAGAAATGTTTCAACCCTTCAAATTGTAAAGAGCGCTCTTTTATTTCCTGCATTCGATCAATATCGTTGTTACTACCACTTACAATACATACAACTGTTTTGCCCTTTATTATATCTGCTAAATCATCCAATGCTGCTATAGATAAAGCACCTGCTGGTTCTACTACGATTGCATCTTCATTATAGAGTTTCAAGATAGTAGAACATACTTTCCCTTCATTTACCAATACCATTTGATCAATCACTTCCTTACAAATTTCAAAAGGTGCATCTCCCACTCTTTTAACTGCAGCACCGTCCACGAAGGGATCAATATTATCTAGCTTAATTGGATGACCTACTTTTAAGGCCTCTGTCATAGAAGGTGCGCCTTCAGGTTCTACTCCAATTATTTGAGTAGAGGGAGATTGATCATGAAAATAAGCGCCCACTCCAGCAATGAGTCCACCCCCACCCACAGGAGCAAATAAATAATCAATATGTTTGAGCTCTTCTAAAATTTCAACTCCAACAGTTGCTTGACCCTCAATAATTTTAAGATCATCAAAAGGAGGAATAAACGTCATTCCATTGGCTTCTGTAAATGCTTTTGCAGCAGTAGCGCAATCATCAAAAGTATCGCCCACTAGTTTAATTTCAATATGGCCATCTCCAAACATTTTTGTTTGTGTAACTTTTTGATTGGGGGTAATAATGGGCATAAATACAACCCCTTTAATATTGAGTAGCTTACAACTATAAGCAAAACCCTGTGCATGATTCCCTGCACTTGCACAAACAACTC
>JAGOGG010000075.1 GCA_017996795.1 Sediminibacterium sp.
AGTTAAATCAATCTGTGCTTGTGGTATTGGTAACAATACATCTCGAGCAGCATTGAAATTAGATTTACCCGCTGCATTCATTACATTTTGAGCAATACCCCATCTAACAATATCAAAGAAACGATCATGTTCCATAGCTAGTTCTATTCTCCTTTCATGCCTAATTGCATCTCTCAATAATGCTTGATCATTAGTAGTTACATCAGGAAGAATTGCATTGTTTCCAGCCCTTGCTCTAAAACGAACACTATTAAGTGCCGCTTTAGCAGCAGTAATATTATTTGCCCCACCCAATTCATTGGCTGCTTCTGCATACATTAATACAACATCTGCATACCTAAGGATACGTACATTCATCCACCAACCAAACCTATTTCCAACCGCAGCTCTTGTAGCCGGGTTTGTATGAACCTTATGGTTGTATCGAGGATTGGGTAATCCAACGGGAGTAACTTCTCCGTAAATAGTTACACCAGGTGTTGTGGGTGTGCTGGTAAATAAAATAGTCCTTGCTCTTCTTGGATCATTAGGTTCATAAGCTGCAGCAAGGTTTGCACTTGGCGAATTCCAACCCCATCCTAGATCCCATGGTCCTGCTCCTCTAACCCCCTGTAAACTAGTATACTGAATACCTTGTGAAGTTGTATTAATCGCATCTGCTCTGGCTTGCACTTCAAAAATAGACTCTTTGCTATTCTCACCCTCTTCTCCAAATATCGTGTTGTAAGGGGTACTTAAATTGTATTGACCAGAATTCATAACCATGTTTGCAGTATTCATGGCTTGTGCCCATTTCTGTTGAGTTAAGTACACTTTAGTCAATATTCCATTGGCAGCACCGCTGGTAATTCTACCAGGAAATTTAACCGCATCCCAAAATGCAGGCAAATAAGCAGCTGCAAAGTTGAGGTCGCGCTCAATAAAAGCATAAACTTGGTCAACAGAGCTTTGAGGAACATTATTCTGTGCTGCAGGATCTGTAAATAAAGTATCGATGATTGGAACTTTACCAAACAATCTAGTCAACATGAAATAAGAATACCCGCGAATAAATCTTACTTCCGCTTGAGACTGTAACTTAACAGCATCAGTAGCAACAATCTGTTTGTTAGTTCCAATTTGAAATAAGGTATTATTACACCTATTAATCAAACCATAAAAGCCCGTCCACAAGGCATTGGCTCTACCACTATTTGGAAGTACTGGGAAATTATCCATACTAATCACATCTGCGCCTCCATCATTTGGGGTACTCCCCTTATCTGCATCATCACTTCTTATACTAGTAGCATTTATAAAACCATCTACATGGACACTATAGTCTCTTAAACTATTGTATGCACCAAAAATATATTGGTCATATGGACCAGAACCACCAGGGTAAGGATAGTTTTCTTCATCATACCCCCCTTGTCTTGCAGTATCTAAAAAATTCTTTTTACATGCTGTAAAAACCGATACGGTTAAAAGCAGTAGCATCCATTTACCAATGCTTTTTTTATTAATTAAATTATTCATTTTTGAATATTTTTATTAGTTCAATTAAAATGTAACATTAATACCCATAGAATAAACTGCAGGTACAGGGAAAGTTCCATTATCAGCTCCTCCTCCTAAAATGCTACCAATCTGGGCTTCAGGAGAATACCCTGTAACTTGACTCCAGCTCTTAATATTTTGTCCATTTACAAAAACACGAGCTTTAGAAATACCCACACGTCTTAATAAACCTTCAGAAAAAGTATATCCAATTTGCAATGTTCTTAATCTGAAATAATCGCCTGGCTCTAAATAATAGCTACTGAACAAGAAATTATTACCTCTTGTATTATCAAGAATGGGTTCAACATTTGTTGTACCACCGCCAGTCCATGCATTCAATCTATTGGCTTCATAATTCAATGTTGCAAAATTGGCAATTCTTCTTTGCGTATAAATCTTATTACCTGCTACTCCTTGTCCTTCAATGGTAAAATCAAATCCTTTATACGCTACATTAATATTTAATCCGTAACTATATGGAGGGAATGGGGTTCCTAAATAGGTTCTATCAGCTGGCGTTAATAAACCGTCTCCATTGATGTCTGCATATGCAATATCTCCTGGCAAAGAGTTATTAAAACGTGCCATTTTTCCCAATTCAGCAGTTGATTGATAAATGCCTATTTGTCTGTATCCAAAGAAGTAACCAATTGACTGGCCAGTTTCAGTTAAGTTAGCACCACCATTTCCAAAAAGTTGGAAATTGATTTTGTCTCCAATAGAGTTAACCGTATTCTTATTGTAACTAAAATTGGGGGCAATAGAGTAAGTGATATCCTTACCAATTTTATCTGTCCAGTTCAGGCTCAATTCTATTCCTTGGTTGGTTATTTTACCCAAATTGGTAAAATAACTTCTGGTTTCATTAGGCAATGTAACCGCTGTTAAAATATCGGATGTGGTTCTATTATAATAAGTAAACTCTACATTCAATCGATTGCGCAACGTTTTCAAATCGAAACCTATGTCAAGCCCTCTTACTACTTCCCAACGCAAGTTGGGGTCAGGTATATAAGCTGCCTGAATAGCCGTGTAGACATTATTACCAAAAATAGCCGTTGATGCATTTGAAATACCAGGTCTAAATAAGTTATCTGCAAATCCATTAGCATTTCCTGTTTCACCCCAAGCAGCCCTTAATTTTAAGAAATTAATAAAGTTGAACTTTCTTACAAATGATTCTTCAGATGCAATCCAACCTAAACCGACTGATCCAAAAGTACCCCAACGATTCTGTGGTGCAAACTTTGAACTACCATCTCTTCTTAATGTAGCGTTTACCAAATATTTATTTTGATAAGCATAACTTAATCTACCAAACATACCCATGATGGCACTCTCTCCTCCACCACCTCCATACAATCCTGGATTGTTTGCATTAATAGTACTGATGTACCAGAAATCTGGGTTATTAGGTACGTTTACAGAAGTATCTCTTCTATTACCATTTATATTAGTACTAACACTGTAAATAGAGGTAAAACCAACCAATGCAGTTAATTTATGACCATCCCCTAATTTTTTGTCATAAGTAAGTGTATGATCTTGTTGATAACGCTTAAACTCAGCCATTTCTTGACTAACCCCTGTTCTTACTGTGTTGTCGAAAAAGCTTGTAGTTGGCGCTGTTCCTTCACCCTGGTTAATAAAAGTGAACGGCAATGGAGTATAAGACCTAGAATTATTAAATCCTAAATCTGCAAATACCGATGACTTAAAAGTAAAATCGTTTAAGAATTTAACTTCAGCATATAATGATCCAATAAAGCGAAAACCTTTATTGATATCAGTTCCATTATTTCTATTAAGTGCTGCAATTGGATTACCAACCTGTGCCCGTTGAAAAGAAGGCATACTATAGTAGGTTGTTGCATTCTGTTGAATTGGCACAATTGGAGCTGCCCATAATGCATTCGTTAAACTAACCCCTGCAGGATTTTGTATCCAATGTGAAGCATTTATTTCGCCACCAACTTTAATATTACTATTGAAACGAATTTCTTGATTCAAACGAATCATGAATTTTTCATAGCTATTATACTTAACTACCCCATCTTGTTTATTATAACCGATATTTAAATAAGTACTGCTTTTTTCAGAATTATTAGAAACACTCAAGTTATTTGTTGTAAGCAATGCATTTTGCAAAATTTCATTTTGCCAGTTTGTATTAGCAGTATAATTACTGTAATCAAATGGAGCAGCATTGATATTCGCTAATTGAGCATCATACAGTTTTTTAAACCCGGCAGCATCTGTTACTTTAATTTTATCTGTCACTTTTTGAAATCCAACAGTGCTTTGAAAATTAATTCTTGTTTGACCTCTTGCAGCTTTTTTTGATGTAATAGCAATTACACCATTCGCACCCCTTAAACCATAAATAGCTATTGATGAAGGGTCTCTTAAAATATCGATTGTTTCAATATCCGCTGGATTTAAGAAATCGATATTGTCTTGCAAAATTCCATCTACTACATAAACAGGGCTCGCACTATTGGTACTATTGACACCTCTTATTCTAACTACTGGGCTAGCACCTGCTACTCCAGAATTAGCAACTGTTAAACCTGCAACTCTTCCCTGTAATGAACTAATAGGATTGGTATTGGGCATTTTTGCCAATTCTTCCCCTTTAATAGTTGTAACAGAGCCAGTAAGATCTCTTTTACGTTGTGTACCATAACCAGTTACAACAACTTGTTCTAAATTATTAACAGCCGTGGTTAATATGATACTCAAATCTCGTTTACCGGCAACTGAAATTTCTTGTGGTTCGTATCCAATATAAGAGATCAATAATTTTGCGTTTTCATCTGCGACTGTTATCGCAAATGCACCAGTATTATCTGAAGTTGTACCAACTTGGGTACCTTTTACTTGTATAGACACACCAGATAAAGACTCTCCAGAAGCAGAAGTTATTCTTCCTTTTACAACAATCTCCGCAAGATCTTTGGTAGCACTATTGGTTTCCTTTAGAACCACTAAGTTTGTTCCCAGTATTTTGTAGTTGATACCTGTATTTACCAATAGCTTACCCATGATTTCATCTAAAGTAGCATCAACCATATTTATGGTAACTTTTGGCTTACCTTTTACAACTTCCTCTGCAAACAAGAACCGATAATCGGTTTTTTTCTCCACTTCAAATAATGCTTTTTTAAGATCAAGCGAAGCCATCTTTATAGTAATTCGGCTTTGAGAAAAGCCAATTGCTGAAACTTGCATACATACAAGTAGTAGTAACGCAGTAGTGATTTTCATAATTCGGGCAAGCTTTTGTATAAAAAGATCTTTGTGTGAAACAACGGGTGTTTCATTATTTTTCATATTTTCAAATTGAAAGGGTTATGAATTACATTCAGATTGTACAGTTTGTATTTTTTCTAAACCTGGCGGGGTTCCGCGCCAACGGAACTTCGCCCATTTTTAAGTTGAATTCACTCTTAGTCTCATAAGGCAGCAATTTTATTGGTAAATAATAATCGTATTCCCTTTTTGATAGGTTTTAAATGGTATAATTAACTTCAATGCTTCTATGGCTTGATCTATGGTTTCTTTTTCAAAATTTCCATTCATTCTCGTAGACTTTAATGAATTAGATTGAATTTCTATTTTTATATTATACCATCTCTCCATCATTAATGCCAACTCTTCAAAAGTTTGATCTCTAAAAACTAATTTATTTTCTACCCATTGATTTTCCGCAACAGAACTATCGGGTGAAATGAATTTTAATTTGTTAATAGAAACCGCAGGAATTAGTTCAATGGATTTACGCTTGTTTTGCGCTTCAATCAGTTCATTTTCTACAATCAACTTTTCATTAGGAGATAAAATAATTTTATTATCAGGTCTATTTTTGATGGTTACTTCAATCTTGCCCTTAATAAGACTGGTTTCTGTCTGCTTATCTTCAGGGTATGCTTTCACATTAAAAATGGTGCCTAAAACTTTTATTTTTATACTCTTAGTATTGATAATAAATGGGACTTCTTTATTTTTTACCACATCAAAATAACCTTCCCCTATTAAACTAACTTCTCGCAAGATTTTGCCGTATTCTTTTTGATACACAAGCTTACTTCCTCCATTCAACCAAACAATAGACCCATCTGGTAACTTTACTTGCGTTTTTGAACCCAATCGAGTAGAAATCTCATTAGATTCAAGTTGAACTTTTACCAATGCAGGAGAAAAAGATGGTTTAAAAAGGAAATACGTGAATCCTACAACAATCACTAATGATGCTGCTGCATAATAAACCCATTTAGGAATAATTCGTGTTGGGTTTTTAGCAGTGTTTTGTTCTTCTAAAAAATCATTTGTATTGTTCCCAGCAATTTTATTGAGGTGAAGCATGAATGCATCTTCCGCTTCTATTTGATTATTGGGTAGGGGGATTTCCCATATATTTTCTAGGTTTTGAATGGCAAATTGCCATTCAGGATGATCCTGAATATATTGGCTAAGCTCAACGAGCTCTTGCTCATTGGCTTCCTTTGCAATCTTTTTAGCAATTAATAACCAAAAACGTTCTTGACTCATCGTTATAGTAGATTCCATTACTATAACAATTGAGCAATACTTATACCCCTAAAGAGAATCAATTATTTTTTGAATCTTTTTTCTAAAATTGGTTTTGATTGAAGATCCACTTGCATACTTTGGGCCATTCTTCGCATCGCAATTGCCATTTGGGCTTCCACCGTTTTAACAGAAATATTCAACAATTCTGCAACTTCTTTATATTTTAAGCCATCTTCCTTAATCAGTTTAAAAATTAACCTACAGCGGTTAGGAAGGCTATTGATAGCCATTTTTATTTTTGAAACCATTTCTTCGGTAATCATCAATAAATCTGGCCTAAAATAAATACTATTTAATTGAATCTGCCACTCATCCATAGAAAGCCCAGCTCTACGCTTTTGCTTTTTCAATAAATTCAACGACATATTTCGCACGGTGGTATAAAAATAATACAGCGGAGATTCCAACTGACAGAGCTGTTCTTTCCGCTGTACGATTAATACAAATAATTCTGAAACGATGTCTTCTGCCTCTTCCTCAGACCTCACAATTGAAAAAGAAAATTGCTTTAATTTCCCATGCAATTGAATAAATAGGGTACGATAAGCGGATTGATCATTGTTATACGCAATGGCAACCAGCAAATCTTTAATTTCCTCATTTCCCCCTACTGAATTCGAAGAATGCATCTACGTCTTTTTTAAATTGCACTAGTGATGGTTTGTGAATATAGTACATATGACCTGATTCATAAAAATAGAATTGCACATTTTTTCTTTGTTCTGGACGCAAAAACATATGTTCAATATCATATTTGGCTGTAAAGTAAGGCGTAGCAAAATCATAATAACCAGCACCCATATACACTTTTAAATCTGGATTCTTACTCATTGCATCTCTTAAACTTTCAGCAACATTTAAGAACTGATTTTGAACATTACTGTAATTCCATGGGTATACATCCCCAAAAATATTATACCCGTTTTCTTCTTTAAAGTTTAATTCTCTTTGAAAATAATCATTAATAGTTGCAGTAAAAGGTCCATCAATATTGGCAAATGATGGATCAAAGCTGTTCACTTCTCCAGCATCGTCTATATCTCTTCCAGTAAATCTAGCATCTAACCGGCCAATGCTTAATCCATCTTTTCGTCTAAGCTCTTTATAAAACCGACTCTCTTCTACACGTAAGTTTGCTTGTAAACAGTACTCTATAGATAGTCCAGTATAGTAACTCATCTTCTCGGCAATTGCATTCTTCTCCAATTCTGATAACCACCCCCCTTTAATTAATGCAGATGCATAAGGTCCAATAGCAAATGCTTCAGCTTCTTTCAATGCATTTTGCAAATTAGCTTGTAATGCTGGGGCTAATTTTTTATGGTACCAAGCAGCTGCAGTGTAAGATGGAATGTATAAAGCCCTTGGCAAATCATTTCCAACATAGTAATCATTGGTCCCAAAATTCAACACTGCTGATATCATAAAAATGCCATTCAAGTAAATGCGGTGCCTATCTTGTAAATATTTAGATAGCCCAGCAGCTCTGGTAGTACCATAACTTTCACCAGCTAAATATTTTGGTGATCCCCATCTTTCATATCTCGACAAAAAATGTCTAATAAATGATGCCATTGAGGCAACATCCTCATTAAAACCATGAAACTGTTTAGGACTCTCCCCAGGAGCAGGTCTGCTAAAACCAGTAGAAACTGGATCAATAAAAACCAAATCCGTTTTATCTAACCAGCTATATTCATTACTAATAAAACTATATGGAGGACCTTCAGAAAAGCCTTCGTCGTTGAACTGTACTCTTTTAGGACCTAATCCACCCATATGTAACCAAACGGATGATGACCCAGGGCCTCCATTAAAAGTGAATGTAACAGGACGCTTTGCTGCATCCTCCCCGTCTTTTTTGTAATAAGTAAAAAACATTTTTGCAATCAGCTTACCTGTATCATTTTTCAAATGCAGGTATCCAGTGAAAGCAGTATAATCTACTTTTTTCCCAGCAATGGTAACACTGTTTTTTGTTGTCACTACTGTAACCCCTGCAGGTGTTGGTTCAGTAATAGGTGTAGCCTTTTGTGCTAATAGATATGAAATGGGCACAAATAAAATAAAGATGAAAATATACTTTCTCATATTACTTATTATATTGGATTTGAATTCAAGTTAAGTTAAATAATTTATTGCCGAGCATCCAAGACTTCAATATCGAAAACGAGTACACTATTGGCAGGTATATCTTTACTTCTGCTTCTAATGCCATACGCCAACCCAGATGGAATAATTACTTTGATACTGCCGCCTACATTAATTTTTGGAACAGCCAACTGCCAACCTTTAATTAATCTATTTAATGGGAAAGTAGCAGGTTTCTCTTTGGTTTGATCAAAAATACTACCATCGGAAAGCAGGGAACCCTTGTAATATACTGTTACAGTATCTGTTACTTTAATTGGCTTGCCTGCCCCTTGTTTAACAATATGATAATAAACCGAAGACTCATTTCCTGTTGTATCAATTATCCCTTTACTTACAGCAGCTTTAATTGTTTCCTCATCCACCAACGCTTGTGCTAATGAATCAGTATTTCTATTTAAATCTACATTGGGTCTTTGACTAGTAGGTTGCCTAAATAAACTTTGACCAAATTCTATATTAGCAGGCTTAAATCCGCCATGGCTTAAATAAAACTGCTTCCCCGCTACTCCAGCGCTGTAATCAATTCGATGCCCTGCTTTACCTGTTGCATCATAAGAAAATTTACTGGTTAATAATTCTTCCCAACGTCCATTTGATTTTTGAATCCACTGATTTCCAAAAAAAGCTTTGCGTTCTAACTGACCATTCAATCCCCAAAAATTTTCGCTAAAGGAATAAAGGTTTTGCAAATAGTTGCCATCCTTTGGCGCTCGAAAACTTGCAATCAATTTCCATTTTCCTGTTTCGGGTATAAAAAAATAACCCGAATAAATGGTATTGGCTTTTGCACTATCGGTTAAAGCAAATACCATGAATTGGTATTTCTCCCCTGTTTTCCATGGATATACAAAATGACTATGCCCCCCTGTACCCTCGTTGCCAAAATCGTTTGCTACCACATTATAGCCCTTTGCTAATAATTTAACTTTATTTGAATCTGGTACTTTGCTTCGATCAATTGCTTCGTTGCCTGCATCCCAAACTGAAAATATAACCCTTCTCTCTGTTGAACTATTTACTTGAATTCCAAAATAGCCTCTCTTAAATCCACAAGCCATATAATAACTATACAAATGATCCGCTCCTTCTGGCACCATTATTTCATTGTAAAAAGCCATCGCTTTAATAGAATCTGCAAGAGGATATTTTAAATGAACAGAGGGCGCATTTCTTCTTTCAACAGGGTTAAAATGCATGCCTTCTGTTGCTGGCCCCTTCAGTTCTAATGATTGAATATTTGCAATGGATTTGCCTACTTTATTTATACTAGATATAGTTATTGAATAAAAACCGGTATCTGTAATAACCACCTTACCTACTGCAGTTTTCTTTGTTGCAGCACTTGAAAGCAATTTTATTTTAAACGCTTTTCCAGCTAATGCAATTTCAATAGTAGAACCTGTATTAATTTTATTAGTTACCAAACTTAATTGGAGTTCTCCTGGATTTTTCACATAAAAAAACCAACTGATTTTCTGCTGTGGGTCCACCCAATTTTGCAATCCTGTTTTATTGGAGAAGAGCTGAATATTTTCTTTTTCTGCTGGCACAGCATACCCAGTATAGGCAGGAATCAACACTGTTTGAGCAGGAAGCAGGGTTACCAAAAAATAACAGCAAGAGCATAAAAGAAAACGAGTCATAATGCA
>JAGOGG010000076.1 GCA_017996795.1 Sediminibacterium sp.
TATTGTATGCTATTTCACCAAGAGGTACAGTAAAATGGTATGGAGTAGGAGAATCCATTGGCATATATCCTTCAGGTGTTAACGCTGATGGAAGCAAAGCTGGTTATCCTGGTAATGTAGAAGCAAGTAATTTAATGCAAGTAGGAATACATCACACCATTTCAAAGAAGGCCACATTGCATGTTTGGAATTTAGTGGTTCCTAAAGTATTTAATTCAGCATTATTACAATTGGATTTTACGCTACCTGCACAAGAAAAAGACCATCAATACTATGGTTCTTTACAAGCAGTTAAACAACATGCTTTACAAGACGGAGGTAATGAAGATCCTGCAAAAAGATTTATAGAAAAAGACAATGGCTCTTTTAGTTATGGAGCAAGAGTTGGATACAAAACACCCATATGGGATTTCTCTTTAAATTATAATCGAATCACGAAAGAAGGAAGGTATTTAATGCCAAGAGAGTGGGGGCGTAATCCTTTTTTTACTTTTATGCCTAGAGAAAGAAATGAAGGTTTTGGCGATGTACATGGGGTGGTTGCTAAAGCGGCGTATTCAATCCCACAAAAAAGATTGAAATTGAATGTAGCAGGTGGATATTTTAAATTACCTGATGTTCGTAATACCCAACTGAATAAATTTGGGATGCCCTCCTACATGCAGGTTAATCTAGATGTACGCTATGCTTTTGCTGGCATGTTTCAAGGAATGGATGCGCAAGTATTAATTGTTGGTAAATGGAACCAAGGTGATTTGTATCAACAAGCAAAATATGAATTGAATAAAGTGAACATGGTTCTGTATAACTTTGTATTGAACTATCACTTTTAAGCATGAATAAAAATGTCACGCCATTTGACGCCATATTTGAACCAGCGTTGGTTACAGAAATGTACCAGTTTGGTGAAGTAAGACAGTTTAAGGAGGGAGATTTGATCATGGATTACGGTAAGTATATCCGATATATGCCTTTGATTTTAAAGGGTACTATTAAAGTGTTACGAAAAGACGAAAACGGAAAGGAATTATTGTTGTACTATTTATCTAGTAACGAGAGTTGTTCTATGGCATACAGTTGCTGTGTTGAAGCAAAAAAAAGCGAAGTAAAAGCCATTGCTGAAGAAGACGTTGAGTTACTGGCCATTCCTCATATTAAGTTAGAAGAGTGGTTGTGTAAGTATCCAAGTTGGAAAAATTACATCATGCGTAGTTTTAACGAACGCTTTTTAGAATTACTCAAGAATATTGAATCTATTGCGTTTCATAAATTAGACGAGCGATTGATTTCATATTTACGCGAGAAAAAACAAGTATCTGGTTCCAGCGTTATTAAAGCATCTCATTATTTAATTGCAGACGAATTGGCCACTTCTCGAGTGGTCATTTCTAGATTGTTAAAGCAATTAGAGAACGATGGTAGAATATTATTATACAGAAATGAGATTAAACTCGTGAAAGACTTTTAAGTTAACTTTGCTGCACAATCAAAAAAATGAAATATTCTCAAACAATTGGATTTATAGCTGTTGTATTAGCCATTTTAGTATGCTTTATGCCGTTGGTTTACATAGAAAGCAAGAATTTAACGATCACCGGTTTTAAAGCAGATGGAACTCGATTTGGTAGACCAGGAATGTTTATTGTTTATATGGGGAGTATAGCCGCCGGTTTATTTTTGATACCCAAAATTTGGGCTAAAAGAGTCAATGTTTTTTTGACTGCAATGATTTTTGCTTGGGCAGTTAGAAATTATTTATTACTTACCACTTGTGCTGCAGGTGAATGCCCGGAAAAACAAGTAGGATTGTTTCTCCTACTTGCCTTCACAGCCATTACAATGATTATGTCTTTTTTGCCTAAGATAGATCTTTCAAAGCAGCAGAAATAATACCAACGCATTCCAAAATCTGTGCTTGATTAATGACCAATGGCGGAGCAAAACGAATTTTATCTCCATGGGTTGGTTTGGCTAAAAGTCCTTTTTCTTTTAAAATCAAACATAAATCCCATGCCGCTTCTGGGTTGGGATGATTAATGACAATTGCATTGAGCAATCCTCTTCCTCTGATGGTTTTGATATACGGAGAGTTGAGTTTACTCAATTCATTGCGTAAGAGTTGGCCCATTGCTTCCGAATTTTCAGCCAACTTTTCTTCTTTGATAACAGTTAGTGCACTAATTGCAACTGCACAAGCCAATGGATTTCCTCCATAAGTTGAACCATGTTCTCCTGGCTTTATATTCATCATGATAAAATCGTCTGCAAGTACCGCAGATACCGGTAAAACACCACCGCTTAAGGCTTTTCCTAAAATTAAAATATCTGGCCTAACTCCTTCATGATCGCAGGCCAATAGTTTCCCAGTTCTAGCCAATCCTGTTTGAATTTCATCTGCAATAAACAAGACATTGTATTGAGTACACAATGCACGCACTTTTGTTAAGTAACCTTCCTCTGGAATAACCACCCCTGCTTCACCTTGAATGGGCTCTACCATAAAAGCTGCCACATTTGGATCTTGTAATGCTCGCTCCAATGCAATGGTATCATTGTATGGAACCAATTCAAAACCTGGCATGAATGGACCAAATTGGTGATAACTACTGGGGTCGGTTGATGAAGAAATAGCAGCCAGTGTTCTTCCCCAAAAATTGCCTTCAGCAAAAATGATTTTGGCTTTATTTTCTTCAACGCCTTTTTTAGAATAAGCCCATCTGCGGGCCAGTTTGATGGCAGTTTCTCCACCTTCTACACCCGTATTCATGGGCAACACTTTATCGTAACCAAAATAGGTTGCAATATACTGCTCGTACTGGCCTAATAAATTATTGTGAAATGCACGAGAAGTGAGGGTGAGTTTTTTAGCTTGATTAACCAAACTCTCAATAATCCGAGGATGGCAGTGCCCTTGGTTTACCGCTGAATAGCCACTTAAAAAATCGAAGTATCGTTTTCCTTCAACATCCCATAAAAAAACGCCTTCTCCTTTTTCTAGAACCACAGGTAGGGGATGATAATTATGTGCACCATATTGATCTTCTAGTTGCAAGTATGCAGCAGTAACTGGCGAAAGTAACGCAGTTTCCATTGGTAAAATTTATAAATAAAGAAATAAGTTGATCAGTGTGCAATGATCATAAAGCAATGAGCATGTAACTGTTTATACATCAACAAAATGGACAGGGTTATTTATCTAGTACCCGCAGGATGGTCCAGAAAATCTAAATTGAAATGAAGAAAATGCATGTTTAGCATAGATGCAAGATAATTAATTATATTCAATCTCAAATTCATCTTATGCGAATCCTGAAATGGCTCTTTATTGTACTAATAGTAGTTGTTGGTGCTTTTTCTGCTTATGCGGTGTTGTTTGATCAAACTTATTTATTCAAGGCAGCTTATTATAATTTTTCTGCCATTGACGATTATACCATTTTTGAAAACAATAAAGTGGCCAAAGCTAAAGAAGATAAACCCTGGCCGTTGGCAACTACGTACAATAAAAATGCCTACCCAGATAGCTTGAATAATTTATTGGAAGACTTGAGCACGGTGGGTGTATTGATGATTAAAAACGATTCTATTTTATTTGAAAAATATTGGGACGGATACAGCGATAGTTCCTTGTCGGGTTCTTTTTCTGTTGCAAAAAGTATCACCAGTATTTTAATTGGAGCCGCAATAAAAGAAGGTAAAATAAAATCGGTGGAGCAACGGGTGGGTGATTTTATTCCTGCATTTGCAGTGGGCGATAAAGCGGCAGTTAAAATAAAAGACTTGCTGACCATGAGTAGTGGTACCAATTGGAATGAAAGTTATTGGAATCCACTGGCAGTAACAGCCGAAGCATATTATGGTGCAGATTTAATGAAGACCGCTACTGATGTGAAAATGGTTGATCAGCCAGGTAGTTTACATAAATACAAAAGCGGTGATACGCAGTTATTGGGGCTGATATTAGAAAAAGTGACTGGTAAAAAACTAAGTGAATATGCGGCTGAAAAATTATGGCAACCGCTGGGGGCTAGTAACGATGCCTTGTGGAGTACCGATGGCCCGAATGGAAATACCAAGGCATTTTGTTGTTTTAATACCAATACCAGAGACTTTGCACGAATTGGTAAGTTCATGCTCGATTCTGGAAAAATAAATGGAGTATCTGTAATTGATAGTGCTTATTGGAAGCAATCTATCACGGCTTGTAATATCAAAGATGCAAAAGGATTGGCGTGCAATTATTATGGATACCAGTGGTGGCTCGATCCGCAACATCCAGAAATATTTTATGCAAGAGGAATTTTAGGGCAATATATCATTGCCATTCCATCTAAGAAAATAATCATAGTTCGTTTGGCTCATAAAGCTTCTAAAGAGCGGGTTCAAACAGTTCCCAGAGAAGTAAGGGCATTAATTAATTGGGGTCTGAATAGTTAACCATTTTGATTGTACTTTCGCCAAAATACCGATTTTGACTCCATCCGTTGCAGTAGTTATATTAAATTATAATGGTAAAAAACACCTAGCGCAATTTTTGCCTTCGGTGATGGCAAGTAATTACCTTAATTTAAAAATTATTGTAGCAGATAACGGTTCTACAGATGATTCTATCTCATTTGTAAAAGAAACTTATCCGCATATTCAAATTTTGGATCATCATACCAATGAAGGCTTTGCTGGGGGATATAATTGGGCTTTGCAAAGGGTTGAAGCCGAATATTATGTTTTGCTTAACTCAGATGTGCAAGTAAGTAATGATTGGATTAATCCGGTGATTGATTTAATGGAGCAGGATAAAACAATTGCTGCAGCCCAACCCAAAATGCGTTCTTTTCATGAACCCAGTTTATTTGAATATGCTGGAGCGGCAGGAGGATGGATTGATCATTTAGGTTATCCTTTCTCAAGGGGAAGGGTTTTTGATGTATGTGAAACAGATGAGGGGCAGTTCAATCACAATCAAACCATTTTTTGGGCATCCGGTGCAGCCATGTTTGTGAGATCTTCTGTATACCATGAAATGAAAGGGTTTGATCCTTATTTTTTTGCACATCAAGAAGAAATTGATTTGTGCTGGAGAATGCAATTAGCTGGGTATAAAATAATGGCTTGTCCTTCATCGGAAGTTTTTCATGTAGGAGGGGGCACATTGCCAAGAGGGGGAAGAAAAGTGTTTTTGAATTTCAGGAACAACCTGATTATGTTGGCAAAAAATTTACCCTTCACTGAATTGGTCTGGAAACTTCCTTTTCGTTTTTTCTTAGACGCTATTTCTGCTTGGAAAGGTTTATTTACTGGAGACATCTATTTTTTTACTGCAATCATGAAAGCGCATATGGCTTTTGGTTGGTGGTTTTGTACTCGTTATTTAAAAGCCACCAAAGTGCGGAAACCGATGCTGGAACTGCATGGTGTGTATGCCGGATCGGTGGTTTGGAACTATTTTATTCGGAATAAAAAACGTTTTCTAGAAATTATATCCACAAAGGGATGATAATTTTAGTTGCATACCCTATTTTTGCAAAGCAATAATCTACTATGTCACAGGAAATATTAGAACACAAAGAAAAAGACATTAAGACCAACTGGGTGAATTCATCTAGATTCTTATTCTATCTACAAGTATTTTGCATTCTAGCTTTTGTATTAGGCGGTTGCTACCGTATGTACAACCAACGCTACAAGGGAAAACCTAAAGTAGAAGTACAAAGCAGCTCTAAATACAAGCCTGAGTATAAATAGTCCAAAAAAAATTTTGTTATGAACTAGAGATTGCTATTTTTGCACTCCCAATTTAGTTCTTACAAACCGCGGAAGTAGCTCATTTGGTAGAGCACGACCTTGCCAAGGTCGGGGTGGCCGGTTCGAGCCCGGTCTTCCGCTCCAAAAAAATCCCGCTCTTCATGGGTCGGGATTTTTTCATGGCAGCCCCGGTGGTGGAATTGGTAGACACGCAGGACTTAAAATCCTGTTCGCCGCAACGCGAGTAACGGTTCAACTCCGTTCCGGGGCACTGATTATCAATCAGTTAAAAAGACTCACCTTGGTGGGTCTTTTTATTTTAAGAGATTTGCAGGTGGCATAAGATGCCCTCTTTACAAGCAAAAATTTGATGGGAAAGTGAAAGAGATGGTATAGTAATACTTCATGCATTTAGTTCGGCAAATAAAGCAAACTTTTAAAGAGTTCGGTAAATAAGCCGAACTCACCTTACCAGTAAGCCGACCAATATTGCAAAACCAATGCTTAGTAAAGTGCCAATGACAAGGTATTCTGTTTTGGCTTCCGGGCGATCCTTCTCATTAAACCGAATAACACCTTTGGCAGCAACTAGTAATCCGATAGCTTCGAATTGGTTTTGCAGGACAAGAATTAATACAATAACACGTTCTACAATCCCGATCCATTTGCCTGCATTTCCCAGACTATCCGAATTTGCTATCTGGTCACGCCATTGTTTGGTAAATTGACCAATAATGATACCCGAAGGGAAAGTGATGAACGTAAAAGCAGTTATATGGGTCCACAAATAGGTATTTTGATTTATGGCACTCCACCAGCTTTTTGTAAGCTGCCAATTAACAAATGAGAAGTACCAGCAACAAATGATGATTAGAAAATGAAGCAATTGATCGATTGCAAAACTTGCTGGCGTTTTTTTCTGATATGACTTCCATCCATCAATCAATAAATGACTTACCAACACAATTAGTGCGACCAACCAATATTTCCAACCTATCATCAACCATGCAAAAGCTGCTGTAACAAGTACATGCAGATACAGTTTTAGGGATGCAAAATGTTTTTGAGTTCTTTCTTCAACCCAGGACGAAGGTTGAATGATAAAATCTGTTACAATATGTGCCAGTAACAGTTTGGTTAACCATATGGCTTCTATTATTATTGGATTTCGTTGATTAGTTTTTTATACTTAGTCAGTATCCATTCAATTTCTGACCATTTTGCTGAACTGGCAATTTCCGATACAGTACTTTTTGATTTTTTCAAGTTTTTAACAGCGTCCTGCTGTGAACCGCCAGATAACAATTCAAAAATCACCTCCGCTTTTTTTATGCTCATTCCCCGATAAATTGAGTCAATGTAAGCTGCTACCAATTCAAAGCCATAGGAGATGCCCTTTTGCCCTTTTTCGGCGATAGAAATTGCCAATCGTGTATCTGTTTGGCTTAAAAGGTCAAAAGCCCGTCCCGATAAAACAAATGCCTCCCCTTTAGCAGAAGCGAGGCTTCGCAATGGGGACACAACATTGCCAATACCTATGCTCATCCTAATATCACATGATGCTGCTTCATCCTTAGTTTTCGTAGCAATGGCAACTGTACGACAAAGCAAAACAGTTTGCAAGGCTTTATCTGCTTCCCTAATATACACCTGAAAGCTATCACCCCGGTAAAACTCGAATTTATAAGGCTCTAAAACTTTCTGCAAAGTAGCAATCAGTTTTTTCTCTGCCCGTCCATCCAGTTTGGTTGAATTGACTATATCGCCAGTGATTACTGCATGTGTTGCCATATATAAATAGTTGAAGTTCGGTTAAAAATACGAACTTTTCTAGAGTTCGGTAAAAAAGGCGAACTTTTCTAGAGTTCGGTAAAAATGCCGAACTCTAGAAGTCAGCCTAAAATTCTTCCATTTCCTCAACCTGTATTTCCAGCCTATACATTTCCTGCTAAATTTGTGTGGATTTTCCTCCATGGCTGTTAAATATAGAGTTGCTGGCAAAATTTTCCAGTATATGTACCTGAATCATTAACATAACAGCAATGCCTTTTAATAAGTCGGCCATTGGGGTTCTTGAAGTCATAAACTGGTTAGTTATTACTAAAAATACTACAAATAATAATACCGTTTTGAGGGTATATAAGTTTACTATCTACTTATTACTTTTAAAAAAATAATAAAATGAAATCGATAATCTTAATTGGGATTCTTTGCATGTATGTAAATTTTGGAATTGCTCAAAATTCTGAATTCGGAAAACAAGTGGTTAAATTGGGTTTGCCAACGAATACTAAGGCATATGAAGAGGCTGAGGCAGAATGGACAAGAAAATATGCCTATTCTGTAATGGTAGGAACTAGTAAGCTTTCTGCAGCAACAGGGGTGAGTGGTTTTAGAATAAAGGACGATGATATTAGAATTGTAGGATTTCTTCATCGTTTCAGTAAAATTGAGTATGATCAAATTTATGTAGAAACCAAAAGGGATGGCATTGTATTGGATTCACAAATTTTAAGGGGTAGAAGCATTAATGCAAGTTGGAAAGATTTTTATATTAAGTTGAAGGAAGTGGTTTTTAGTGATCAATACCTGATTTCGGTCTATTCATATCCGGATAAAATATTTCTTGGGAAGAAGAAATTTTATATTAAAAAAGAAATTTAGTAAAGTTTAATTGCTTCTTAAAAATACCCTATTAAGGGTATAGCTATCATTTTTGGTTTTTATAATTTAGATTTTTTAAACTAATTGCGTTTTTATGAAAAAATATCTTTTATTAATTCTAATATTTTCATTTGTTGTGATAATTCAAGCTCAATCACAACAAAAGCCTTTATCTGTTGAAGCATTGAATAAAAAAATAACCCAACAAATTGCAGATGGTAAATATGCTGAGGCCATAACAACCTGTAATTTGGTAATTACTAGGCAACCTAAAGATTCTATAACAATTATGGTACGTAGTTCTCTCAAAGCACGATTGGGTAAGAATGATGAAGCAATTGCAGATATTAAAAAAAGTATTAAGAACAAGGATTCTGCAGCTAGTGTTATTGCATATTTGCCATTATTGGCCGAATTTTATCGTTCCAATAAATCTGGAGAATATTATTATAAAGCAGCTATTGCTTATGCACCTAAATTAGGCTTACCCTATTTTTTATATAGTGGTGAATTGTCTGAAAATGGCGATCATAAAAAAGCTATGGAGTACGCTGGAATAGGTTATCCTTTATTGTCTTTAAATGAACAAAAGAATTTTATAGATACTTATGCTCAAATCTTCTATGCTGCTGGTTCTACTAAAGAAGCATATGCTATTTTAGATAGTGTAATTAAGGAAGGCACCAATAATCACGAAGTTTATATTCGGTATTTAATATTTCTTAGAAACGATAAACGTTACCCGGAAGCTATTTCTTTAGCTGATCAACTGTTTGATAAAGACAGTACTGAGGATTATTTATATGCCCGATATAAAATTTACAATCAAATGGGCAATCAAGAAATGATTTGTAAAGATGTGGATCTATTGAATAAGTATTTTTCTGGATATGAAAATCTTTTATTGGAAAAAAAATGCCCAGATGCTAAAGCAGCAATCTTTCCTACTTTAACTACAACGTATGTATTTGAAGTAACTACGCTCAAAAGCGTATATAACTTCAACATTACCAATCCAAAAGTAAATATGAGCAATGAAATTTCTTTTAATTGGAGGATGGAGGCACCTGTAAATAAAAATGGAAATGTAATTATATCAAAAGAAGCAGTTAATTCAGCACATGCATTATTAAATAGTTTTGCAGCAGGCGAGTTCTATAGTACCGACAAAACTTCAGTTTGGGTTAGTAATGCCGTATTTCAACAAATAAAAAATGATGGATCAACTTTGATAAAATCGGGTAATGGAGCAGCCAAAAAATTCACAGTTATAAATGACGTGGAAGCCATGAGTACAGAATCTTTAGTTGCAATGAATAGAGATGTTAATTTGGGTATGAAATGGTTAAATGTTATTCACATCAAATCGGAAGATGGTAGGGAAGAATTTTGGATAAATGATGACCCTCAAAATCCGATTATTACCAAAATGGTATTGGGTGATACTGGTATGTCTGTTGAACTAACAGAGATTAAAACTAA